>NZ_JAKSXU010000038.1:0-70873 GCF_022829325.1 Methylobacterium sp. J-092
CCGAGGGCCGGAAATGCGCGCGATCCTGGCGCGTCACGCCGGAGGTCGGCAACGATCCGGACTATCCCGACGTCACGCCCCGCGACGCCCGCGCCCTGCGGGAGTGGGACGCGGCGCACGCGGCCGCGAGCGCGGCGTGAGCGGATCGGAACCGTCTCTCTCCCCCCTCCGCGGGGGAGGGTGGCCCGCGAAGCGGGTCGGGACAGGGGAGCGCGTGGCCGGCGCGGCGCGCATTGCCGCGGATCCGATCCGGTCTTTCCGGATCTGCGCAACAGCGCCCCGGGATGACGGGGAGGGTGGGGAAACCCCGTTCGCGACCCGTCCGCGTTCCGTCGCCGTCGCGACGGAAGATGGGGCTACCCGATGACGCCCGTGCGCCTCGGACTCCTCGCCCTGCTCACGACGCTGATCCTCGATCAGGCCTCGAAGCTGGGGCTCTACTTCGGTACCGACCTAGTGCTGACCCAGCCCTGGCGCTTCGGCCCCTACGCCGAGTTCGTCGTGGTCTGGAACAGGGGCGTGTCCTACGGCCTGTTCCAGCAAGAGGGCGGCATCGGCCGCTGGCTGCTGGTGGCGCTGTCGCTCGCGGCGGCCCTCGGCCTCAGCGTGTGGATGACCCGCACCGGTTCGCGCCTGCTCGCGACCGCGCTCGGGCTGATCGCCGGGGGCGCGCTCGGCAACGCGATCGACCGGGCGGCCTACGGCGCGGTGTTCGACTTCGTCCACCTGCATGCCGGGGCCTGGTCCTGGTACGTGTTCAACATCGCCGACGCGGCGATCGTGGCGGGCGTCGTCGGGCTGATCCTCGACAGCGTGCTGCCGGAGCGGCGCCCCGGCCTGCCGGGCGAGCCGCCGCCGGCGTGACCGGGAGACCACATCCACAGCCACCTGTCGCCGGCGGCTGGCCGGGAGCGGTCAAGGCGCCATACGATCGCCGGAAACCGGTCCCAGACCCGAAGCGCCGGATCAGGCCGTCATCCGTGCGGCCGCTTCGAGAACCCCGGAACGGGGATCGGGCATCGGTGGGCAAGCTGCGGGGCATCATGATCGGGTATCGGGAGCTCATTCTCATGGCGGCGGCGGCGATCGCCCTGCCGTCGACGGTCCAGGCCCAGGAAACGGGCGAATTGCTGCGCAACACCTTGAGCGGCATCGGCCTTCTCGAGAAGCCGCAGGCGCCGATCGAGTATCGCGAGCGCGCGCCGCTGGTGATGCCGCCCAAGCTCGACGGGAAGTCCCTTCCGGCGCCCCGCGCCGGCGCCGCCTCGGCGCAATGGCCCAAGGAACCCGAGGTGGTCGAGCGCGAGCGCGCCGCCGCCGAGCGCCGTCTGCCCAAGGGCAGCCAGGCGCAGGGTCGCTACGAGGACAACAACGCGACGCTCTCGATCGACGAGATGCGGTCCGGCCGGCGCGCCGACGCCAACCTGACCCGCGAGATCGAGCGCAAGCCCGGCGAGAACAGCCGCGAGGATTCCTGGGTCAACCCGCTCGACCTGATCCGGGGGATCGGCAACGAGAAGACGGAGCCGGCGGCGGCCGAGCCGTCGCGCGACGTGCTCACCGACCCGCCCAAGGGCTATCGCCAGCCGCCGCGGAAGATCGTCCGCAACACCACCGACCCGATCAACAACCCGACCCGCGAGCGCGACGAAGCCGATCCGGGTGTCTATCTGCGTGAGCAGCGGGCGCGCTGAGGTGCGGATGTGACACACGGCGCGTCTCGGTTCCGCACGGGACCGGGACTGGCAAATCCGGTACGGGACTTGCCAATTTAGATACGGGACGTGCCATTTTAGACGATGCCGGCGCGCTCGGAGCCCCGCATCGAACCAGAAACGGACGGTCCCTCGGGGCCGCACGAGGGAAGACGGAATGCATCTGCTCAGGAAGGCGACGCCCACCCTGTTCCCGGCCGGCGGCCGTTTCGCGAATGCGGGACGCGCCGAGGCGGCGCCGTTCGGGCGCTCGGAAGCCGGCGGGCCGGAGGTGTCGGCCTTCACCCTCGACAACGGCCTCGACGTGGTGGTGGTGCCCGATCACCGCGCGCCCGTCGTCACCCATATGATCTGGTATCGCAACGGCTCGGCCGACGATCCGCTCGGCCAGTCGGGCATCGCCCACTTCCTCGAGCACCTGATGTTCAAGGGCACCGAGAAGCACCCGGTCGGCGCCTTCTCCAAGGCCGTCTCCGGCCTCGGCGGCCAGGAGAACGCCTTCACTTCCTACGACTACACCGCCTATTTCCAGCGCGTCGCCCGCGACAACCTCGACACGATGATGGCGTTCGAGGCCGACCGCATGACCGGCCTCGTCCTCGACGACGCGGTGGTGGCGCCGGAGCGCGACGTGGTGCTCGAGGAGCGCCGCATGCGGGTCGAGACCGACCCGTCGGCCCAGCTCTCGGAGGCGATGGCCGCTTCGCTCTTCGTGCACCATCCCTACGGCATCCCGATCATCGGCTGGATGCACGAGATCGAGGAGCTGAACCGCGGCCACGCCCTCGACTACTACAAGCGCTTCTACACCCCCGAGAACGCGATCCTGGTGGTCGCCGGCGACGTGACGCCCGACGAGGTCCGGCGCCTGGCCGAGGCGACCTACGGGCGCGTCGCGCCGCAGGGCGCCCGCCCGATCCGCGTCCGTGCCCGCGAGCCGGAGCCGAAGGCGCTGCGCCGCCTCGCGGTGGCGGACCCGAAGGTCGAGCAGCCGACGCTGCAGCGGCTCTACCTCACCCCGTCCTGCATCACCGCCCGCGACGGCGGCTGTCACGATCTCGAGCTGCTCGCCGAGGTGCTCGGCGGCGGCTCCACCTCCTATCTCTACCGCAAGCTGGTGATGGAGAGCGGCCTCGCGGTCAACGCGGGCGCCTGGTACATGGGCTCGGCGATCGACGACACCCGCTTCTCCGTCTACGCGGTGCCCGCCGAGGGCGTCAGCCTGGAGAAGCTGGAGGCCGAGGTCGACCGCGTGCTGCGGCGCGTGCCGTCGGATGCGCTGAACGCCGAGGCGATTGAGCGGGCCAAGACCCGCCTCGTGGCCGAGACGGTGTATTCCTCCGACAGCCAATCCTCGCTCGCCCGCATCTACGGTTCCGCGCTCGCCATCGGTGAGACCATCGAGGAAGTGCGGCGCTGGCCGTCCGACATCGAGGGCGTCACCCGGGAGCGCCTGGCCGAGGCGAGCGAGCGCTGGCTGACGCCGTCGCGCTCGGTCACCGGCTACCTCGTCAAGTCCAGCGACCCGGACGCACCGATGGCCATCGCCGCCGAGTAGGGACGTTCGGCCTGCGGCGCCCGGCGCCGCACCCAGACATCAAGAACAACGAGGTCGTCCATGAACTTCGCCGACACCGACCTGGCCGAGACCCCGGTCCGCTCCAAGGCGAGTCCGGCCAAGGCGCTGCCGATCCAGACCGCCGCCGGCATCGAGGCGTGGCACGTCGAATCGCCGGTGGTGCCGATGATCGCCCTGGCCTTCACCTTCGAGGGCGGCGCGGCGCAGGACCCCGAGGGCAAGTCGGGCTGCGCCCAGATGCTGGCACGCCTCCTCGACGAGGGCGCGGGCGATCTCGGCTCCGACGCCTTCCAGGAGCGGCTCGCGGCGCGCGCCATCGAGCTGTCGTTCCATGCCGGCCCCGACGCGATCGGCGGCTCGCTGAAGATGCTGGTCAAGCACGCCGACGAGGCGATCGAGCTGCTGGCCCTGGCGCTCGCCAAGCCGCGCTTCGACGCCGACGCGATCGAGCGGGTCCGCGGCCAGGTGATCGCCGGCCTGCGCTACCAGCAGAACGATCCGGGCGTGATGGCCTCGCGCCGCTTCTTCGCTGAAGCGTTCGCCGGGCACGCCTACGGACGCCCGTCCTCGGGCACGATCGAGGCGGTCTCGGCGATCACCCGCGACGACCTCGTGGCGATGCATGCCCGGCTGCTCGGTCGCGGCGCGGTGAAGGTCGCTGCCGTCGGAGCGATCGGCGCCGAGCAGCTCGCCGCGAGCCTCGACCGCGCCTTCGGTGCGCTGCCCGAGGCCGGCGGCCTGCGCGCGATCGAGCGGACCACGGTGGGCGACCTCGGCAAGCGCGTCGTCGTCGATCTCGACGTGCCGCAATCGGTGATCCGCTTCGGCATGGCCGGCGTCGCCTGGCGCGACCCCGACTTCATTCCCGCCTACGTGCTCAACCACATCCTCGGCGGCGGCGCCTTCACCTCACGCCTGTTCCAGGAGGTCCGCGAGAAGCGCGGCCTCGCCTACTCAGTCGGGACCTCGCTGGTCAGCCACCGCTCGGCGGCGATGACCTGGGGCTACACCGCGACCAAGAACGAGCGCGTCGGCGAGGCGCTGTCGGTCATCGGCGACGAGATCAACCGCCTGATCGCCGACGGCCCGGACGACGAGGAGCTGCAGAAGGCCAAGGACTACCTGACCGGCTCCTACGCGCTCGGCTTCGACACCTCGACCAAGATCGCCCACCAGCTGGTGCAGATCGCGTTCGAGGGCCTCGGGATGGACTACATCGAGCGCCGCAACGCCCTGGTGTCCTCGGTCACGCAGGACGACATCCGCCGCGCCGGCGCGCGGACCTTCGCCGACGGCCGGATGCTGGTCGTCGCCGCCGGGCGGCCGGTCGGCCTCTGACACAGGCTCGATGACCCCCGTCGTGGGGACTGTTCCATCTCTTCGCGGTGCCGCACGTTCTTTCGCCGGACCGGCGACCGCTTCGACGGAAGATGCTCTCGCCGATGCAGCTCACCGGGATCCACCATCTCACCGCCATCACCGCGCGGGCCGCGGAGAACCACGCGTTCTACACCCGCGTTCTCGGCCTGCGGCTCGTCAAGAAAACGGTGAACCAGGACGACGTCTCGGCCTACCACCTGTTCTACGCCGACGGGCTGGCCTCGCCCGGCACCGACGTGACCTTCTTCGACTGGCCGGCGCCGCCCGAGCGACGCGGGACGAACAGCATCACCCGCACGCACCTGCGCGTCGCCGGCCCGGCGGCGATCGACGCCTGGCGCGAGCGCCTCGCGCGGGAGGGCGTGGCCCACTCCGAGCCGGTCGCGCGCGACGGACGACTGACCCTGGATTTCGAGGATCCGGAAGGCCAGCGCCTGAGCCTCGTCGACGACAGCGGCGCGGGCGATGCGCACCCCTGGGCCGGCAGCCCGGTGATGCCCGAGCATCAGATCCGGGGGCTCGGCCCGATCCGCCTCGCCGTCGTTCAGCCGGAGCGGACCGGCTCGGTGCTCGTGGACGTCCTCGGGATGCGGCATGACCGCAGCTTCGAGGCGCCAGAGGGAACGGTCCACGTCTTCGCCATGGGGGAGGGCGGGTCGGCCGCCGAGGTGCAGCTCGTCGGCGACGCCTCCGCCCCCGCCCGCCAGGGCGCTGGCGCGGTGCACCACGTCGCCTTCCGCATCCCCGATGCGGATTACGCAGCCTGGGCCGACCGGCTCAAGGTGCGGCGGATGCCGTCGAGCGGTCCGGTCGACCGCTACTACTTCCGCAGCCTGTATTTCCGCGAGCCGAACGGCATCCTGTTCGAGATCGCCACCGACGGCCCCGGCTTCACCGCGGACGAGCCGCTCGACCGGCTCGGTCAGGGCCTCGCCCTGCCGCCGTTCCTCGAGCCGCGGCGCGCCGAGATCGAGGCCGGGCTGAAGCCGCTCTAGGTCGGACCGCCGCGGGTATTAAGAGCGATTCCAAACAGTTGCGGTTGCATGGCTGTGTGTCGTCGGCGCGTCTTGACCTGCGTTCCGCACCTGCGAAAAGACCGCCAAACCCATTGGGATTCGGGACACCTCAGTCGATGAGCAAGTTCTACGAGGAGCGCGTTCTGTCGGTCCACCACTGGACCGACACGCTCTTCTCCTTCCGCACGACCCGCGATCCGGCCTTCCGCTTCCGGAACGGCGAGTTCACGATGATCGGCATCGAGGTCGAAGGCCGGCCGCTGCTGCGTGCCTACAGCGTCGTCTCGGCCAACTACGAGGAGGAGCTGGAATTCTTCTCGATCAAGGTCGAGGCCGGCCCGCTCACCTCGAAGCTGCAGCACCTCAAGGTCGGCGATCCGATCATCGTCGGCAAGAAGCCCACCGGCACGCTGGTGCTCGACAACCTGCTTCCGGGCAAGAACCTCTACCTCCTCGGCACCGGCACCGGGCTCGCGCCCTTCATGTCGATCATCAAGGACCCGGAGACCTACGAGCGCTTCGAGAAGGTCGTGCTCGTCCACGGCTGCCGGCAGGTGCAGGAGCTCGCCTACGGCGAGACCATCACCGAGAGCTTGCCGAAGCACGAGTTCCTCGGCGAGATGATCAGCGCGCAGCTGATCTACTACCCGACCGTGACCCGCGAGCCGTTCCGCAACCGCGGCCGCATCACCGACCTGATGACCTCGGGCAAGCTGTTCGAGGATATCGGCCTGCCGAACATGTCGGTCGAGAACGACCGCTTCATGCTCTGCGGCAGCCCCGACATGATCCGCGACACCCGCGAGCTGCTGACCAACGGCGGCTACGAGGAGGGCAACCACGGCGAGGCCGGTCACTACGTGATCGAGAAGGCCTTCGTCGAGAAGTAGGGTCTTCCGGGACCCGCCGAGAACCACCGTCGTCGTCCCGGGTCGGCGCAGCGGGGCCCGGGATCCAGAACCGTCGAAGGCGCAAGCTGGAGCACGACCTGCGGTTCCGGAGCGCGGGTTCGCCTTCGGCGCCCCGGGATGACGGGGAGGGCATGGCCACCGTGATCGCTCGCGCGATCGTTTCGGGCAGCTGCGCCCTTCTCAATCCCGCGCCGGAATCCCCACCAGACCCCGCACCTCCTGAGCCAGATCCGACAGGCTGACCGAGCCCTTGCTGATCACCCGGTCCGCCTGCCCGGCGAGCCGGCGTCGGTCCTCGGCCGTGATGTCCTTGGCGGTGAGCACCACCACGGGGATGTCGCGCCACTCCGCCCGCGTCCGCAGGGCGCGCAGGAAGCCGAAGCCGTCCATCTCCGGCATCATCAGGTCGAGGAGAACGAGGGCGGGCTTCTCCCGCGCCACCTCCTCCAGCGCGATTTTGCCGTGCTCGGCCGAGCGCACCGGAAAGCCCTCGCGTTCCAGGAAGGTCGTCACGCGCTCCCGGGCGTCGGGATCGTCCTCGACGACGAGGATCGGTCCCTCGGCGTTGCCGGGACGGAACCGGTCGGTGACGGCCTTGAGGTGCCCCCACTCGATCGGCTTGTGCAGGTAGTCGGTGGCGCCGAGCGAGAAGGCGAGGTTCTGCTCGTCAAGCACCGTCACCATGATGATCGGCGTCGCGCCGAGCTCGGGGTCGGCCCGGAGCGCGCGCAGCACCGACCAGCCGTCCATCCGCGGCATGGTCACGTCGAGGAGGATCGCGCGGGGACGCAGGGCCCTGGCCCGTTCCAGGCCCTGGCGTCCGTCTTCCGCCGTGGAGACCACGAAGCCCTCCTTCTCGAGGAAGCGCGCGAGCAGGTCGCGCGTCGCCGCATCGTCGTCGATGACGAGGATGCGGTTTCCCACCGCCGTATCCTCCCCGTGTGCCGCTCCGGCGTCGGGGCCGGAGAACTGCGCCGGCAGGATCAGCGTGAAGGTGCTGCCTGCGCCTTCGCGGCTCGCGACCTCGACGGTGCCGCCCAGCAGCTCGGCGAAGGCGCGGGTGATCGAGAGGCCGAGCCCGGTGCCGCCGAAGCGCCGGGTCGTGGAGGCGTCGGCCTGGGTGAAGCGCTCGAACAGCCGCCCGACCTGCTCGTCGGTCATGCCGATCCCCGTATCGCTGACCGCGAAGCAGAGCCTGGCCTCCGCATCGCGCGTCACGGTAAGGCCGATGCGGCCGTTCTCGGTGAACTTCGCCGCGTTGCTCAGAAGGTTGATCAGGCACTGGCGCAGCTTGGTCACGTCGGTATGCGCCGTGCCGACGTCCTCGGCGATCGTCAGGTCGAGAGCGTTCTCCTTCTTGGCGATCAGACCCTCGACCGTGGCGGCGACCTCGGCCACGACCTCGGCGACGGAGAAGTCCTCGGCGTAGATCTCCACGCGCTCGGCCTCGATCTTCGACAGGTCGAGGACGTCGTTGATCAGCCCGAGAAGGTGGCGGGCGTTCGACTCGATCTTCTTCATGTCGGCGATCAGCGAGGGCTCGCCGAGGTCTTCCAGCTCCTCCTGCAGCATCTCGGAATAACCGATCACCGCGGAAAGCGGCGTGCGCAGCTCGTGGCTCATGTTGGCCAGGAACTGGCTCTTGGCGCGGTTGGCGTCCTCCGCCGCCTGACGAGCCGCCTCGACGGCGGCCTCGGCCGCCTTGCGCTCGGTGATGTCGGTATGCGTGCCGACCCATTCCCGCAGGCGCCCGTCCTCGGCGAGGATCGGCACGGCGCGCACCGCCATGTGGCGGTACTCGCCGTCGGCCCGGCGCAGGCGGTGCTCGGTCTCGTAGGGCTGCAGCGTCGAGACCGCCACGGTCCAGGCCTCGGCCGTATGCGCCCGGTCGTCCACGTGGATCGCGTCGAGGAAGCCCTCGCCGCCATAGGCCGCGTCGTCCTGGCCGGTGAAGCGCGTCCAGGAGGCCTGCCGCGGGTGCAGGGTGCCCTCGGCCGTCGCGGTCCAGACGATCGACGCGCTCGCCTCGATCAGCGAGCGGAAGCGCTCCTCGCTGCGGCGCATGCGCTCCTCGACCATCCAGCGCAGGGTCTCGTCGAGAACGACGATGCCGACGCCCTCGATCGCCGGCTCGACCTCAGAGGAGGTGCCGCGGAGGGGATAGAAGCTCATCGAGAAGCGGCGCACGCCGCCGGGGGCCGAGGGCGTCGGGACGGCGACCGGCACGTCGGGCGTCACCAGCCCTTCGTGGAGGGCCGCGGCGAGCTTCGGACCCAGGGCGTCGGCGAGGGTCGGCAGCATCGCCCAGATCGGCGCGCCGAGGTCGGCGCCGAAGCCGCGCTCGCTCATCACCGCCAGCGCCCGGTTCATGTGGCGGATCTTGAGATCGCGGTCGAGGAAGCCGAGGCCGACGGGGGCATTGGCGAGCACCCCGTCGAGCAGGCCCGACATCCGCATCGCCTCCCGGCGGCGGACGAGGGCGAGGCGGGCGAGGAGCACGATCGCCACGACCGCGCAGACCGCCGTGAGGATCGACAGCAGCAGGGAACGCGCGGCGTCGCGGCTGCGATCGGCCTCCATTCGCCGGGCGATCGAGGCCTGCAATCCTGCGGTCTCGGCGCGGATCGCGTCCATCTGCTGCTTGCCGACGCCGGTGCGGACGATCTCGGTCGCCGCATCGAAGCTCACGTCCCGCCGCGCGGCGACGACCCGGGCCGCGAAGTCACGCTTGTCCGCGATGAGAGCGGCAAGGGACGTCCCGCCCTGGCGCAGCGGCACCTGGGCGAGGCTGCCGAGCCCGGCGAGACCGGTGTCGATCGCGCCGAGCGCCTTCTGGTAGGGCTCGAGGTAGACGTCGCCGCCGACGAGGACGTAGCCGCGCTCGCCGGTCTCGAGGTCCTTCACCGCCGAGAGCAGCCGCTCGAGCCCCGAGATCCGGGTGTTTCCGGCCGCGACCGCCGCGCGGCTCGCCTCGCCGCCGACGTAGTTCCAGCCACCCGCCACCAGGGCGACGATCAGGAGGCCGAAGGCGACCGGCGAGCCGAGCAGCCCGGCGAAGGGCCGTGCGCTGCGCCAGTTCGACCGACGCAGGAACGAGATCGATCGGGGGCTCACCACGCGACGACCATCCCGAACCCGCCCCGCATCGCAGCACCACCCGCGGCGAGCGGGTGTTTCGTATCGGTGATCATCTCGGGCGCCTCGGATCGGCCCGGCGACGTGCCGAGGCGACCTGCGCAGACATAGACGGGCCGGGGCGGTTGTCGAAGCCTTACCCGTCGAAGCTCGGGCGGCCGCGAAGCCGCATCAGGTCTCGACGAGGCCGGTCGTGGCGCCGGAGGCTTCCGAATCCGCCCGTCCATGCGGCAGGGCGAGGTATTCGGTCGATCGCATCTCGATCAGGCGGGACACGGTGCGGTCGAACTCGAAGGCCTCGCGGCCCTCGCGGACCGTGTAGAGGTCCTGCGCTTCCGCCGCGGCCGAGGCGACGAGCTTCACGTGGCGGTCGTACAGGGTGTCGATCAGGGTGATGAAGCGCTTGCACTCGTTGCGGTTCTGCTCGCCCATCACCGGGATGTCCTCGACGATCACCGTGTGGAAGGCCCGGGCGATCGCCATGTAGTCGGAGGCCCCGAGCGGCTGGGCGCAGAGGTCGGCGAAGGAGAACCGGGCGACGCCGGCCGCCTCCTGCGGCACCGGCACGGCGCGGCCGTGCACGGCGATCGTCGCCGACCGGCCCTTGGCCTTCCCGGTCAGCCCCTTGAACGCGGCATCGATCGCGGCCCGGGCCTCCGCGTCCGCGGGCACATGGTAGACCGGTGCGCCGCCGAGCTTCTCCAGGCGGAAATCCGTGCGCGAATCCAGGCGCAGCACCTCGACCCGGTCCTTCAGCTCCTCGACGAAGGGCAGGAACAGCGCGCGGTTGAGGCCGCCCTCGTAGAGGCGGTCCGGCTCGACGTTCGAGGTCGCGACCACCGTCACGCCGCGCCTGAACAGCGCGCCGAACAGCCGGCCGAGGATCATCGCGTCGGCGATGTCGGTGACCGTGAACTCGTCGAAGCACAGCAGCGTCGCCTCGTCGGCGAGCGCGTCGGCGACGGGGCCGATCGGGTCGTCGCCCTTCACCTCGCCGCGCTTCAGCGCCTGGCGGTAGGCGTGGATGCGCTCGTGCGCGTCGGCGAGGAAGCCGTGGAAGTGGACGCGGCGCTTCGGCCCGGGGGCGGCCTCGTGGAACAGGTCCATGAGCATGGTCTTGCCGCGCCCGACCGAGCCCCAGATGTAGAGGCCCTTCGGCGGCCCGACGCTGTCCTTCCGCGAGAACAGCCAGCCGAGCGCGCTGCCCTTCTTGGCGCGACGCCTCCGCTCGAGGTCGAGGACCAGGCGGTCGAGGGCGCGCACCAGCCGCGCCTGGGCCGGGTCGCGCTCGATCGCGCCGGAGGCGATCAGCGCCTCGTAGCGATCGTGGACGGGGCCGGGAGAAAGCGCACCGTTGCGCGCATCGGCGGAGGGCGCATGGCTCGGCGAGGTTGGGCTCACGGCTTCCGGCTCACGACCACGGGATCCTGCTCGGCATCCGCGCGGTGCTGCAACGCGGGACCCGTCCCAACCGTCTGCCGCGCGCGGGCGGGTCGATCAACCCCGCGTCGCACCGCGATGCAACAGAAGTGGTTCCATCCCCTGCATGCATGTCAGCCCTCGCGACGCGATGCGACGACGAATTGTTGCATTGCACAATCGGCTTGGCGGTGCGAGACCCTGCCTGCCTCGAGGGAGGGCACGCCCGGATGCGCGCACCCAGCGCGCCGATACCGGAGACCTGCACATGGCATTGCCCGAGCCGAAACCGGCGGGACACACGATCCGACGCCTGCGCGCGAGCGACCGCGCGCAGATCCTCGCCTACTTCCTGCGCCTGGACCCCGAAACCCGCGCGAACCGGTTCATGGGAAGCGTCGGCGAGGCCGGGATCCGTGCCTATGCCGAGCGCGCCGTCACGGCCGACGGATTGATCTTCGGTGCCTTCGTGTCCGGCACCCTGCGCGGGGTCGCGGAGCTGCGACCGTCCGGCCCGGGTGCGACGCCGCTCGACCTCGGCAGGCAGGCCGAGGCGGCCTTCGCGGTGGAGCGCGCCTACCGGCGTCGCGGCATCGGCGGGGCGCTGTTCGCGCGGATCACGGAAGCGGCGCGCAATCGTGGCGTCGGCGATTTGCACGTGCGGTGCTTGGCCATGAACGGACCGATGCGCCGCCTCGCGATCCGGCACGGCGCCGACTTGCAGGCCAGCGGGACGGAGGCCGAGGCCGCCGTGCACCTCGAACGGCCCACCCCGTTCTCGCTCTGGCACGAGAGCATCGCCGAGGCGTTCGACCTGACGATCGCGGCGCTTCAGTCGCGAAACCCGCCGCCCGCGTGAGAACGATCGCGCCCCCGCTCAACCGATCGGGTCGGCCACCAGGGCGAAGGTGAGCAGGTCGACCGAGGCGGCCCCGCCGCGCAGCAGGGCGCGGGCGGCGGCGTTGGCGGTCGCGCCGGTGGTGGTGACGTCGTCGACGAGGAGGACGCGCCGTCCCTGGATGCCGGCCCGATGCGCCGCCGGCACCCGGAAGGCGCCCTGAAGGTTCTCGGCACGCCCGGCGCGAGTCAGCCCGACCTGCGAGCGCGTCGCTTTCACCCGCGCCAGGGCCTGCGGCAGGAACGGCAGGCTGCCGGCCCGGGCGACCGGCCACGCCAGCAGCGCCGCCTGGTTGAACCGCCGCCGCCACAGGCGCCAGCGATGCAGCGGCACCGGCACGACGCAGTCGGCCTCCGCGATCAGCGCCGCGCCGGACGCCGCCATCATCGCGGCCATCGCCTTGGCGAGGTCGAGGCGGTCCTGGTACTTCAGGCGATGGACGAGGCCGCGGGCGGTGTCGTCGTAGAGCGCCACGGCGCGGGCCCGCGCGAAGACCGGCGGCTCGCTGATCGCCCGCGGCGACAGCAGGGGACCGATTCCAAGATCGACGGCGAACGGGGTGCCGTACCGCGCGCAGCACGGCTCCTCGATGAAGCGCAGGCCGGCCCAGCAGGACGGGCAGAGCGCGCCGGGATCGGCGGTCGCTGCGCCGCAGCCGGCGCAGGACGGCGGGTAGACGAGACCGACCAGGGCGCGGGCGACGCGACCCAGAACGGCGAAAGGCCGCGCGCCCTTCGACGCACGGCCGATGTCGATGCTCGACGTCTCAGGCGCCTGCACGGCCCGATCCGTCCGCCGCGTCGACGCGATCGGGAGCGCGCCTCAGCGCGTCGTCGGCGCGGTCTGGTCGTTGCGGCGGGCCTCGGCATTCGCGCGATGGCGGCCGATGGCGCAGCCGGCCGCGGCGCCGACGAGCCCATGATGGCCGGCATAGTGCCCGGCGATCCCGCCGACGATGGCGCCCTTGATGCAACCCTTGGCATCGGCGGCCGAGCCGAAAGCGACGATCGAGAGGGCCAGCGCGGCCCCGGACAGGAAGCGGATCATGGGATGGGACTCCGGTACGCGGCCGAGCGGCCGATGGAACTGACCAGGAACGGCGACGCCCCGGTCTCGTTCCACCCTCTCAGAAGTGTGATCGTCGTCCGGGCCTCGCCACCCGTCGGTCGCGCCGCTGGCAAGACAGCGATCCGAGCGCCATGTGATGGGGCAGATGACAGCGCCTTCGCCCCTGTTCGACACCGTCCTCGCCCGCCGACGCCTGGCGCGGGCGCAGCGTGCGGGCTTTGCCGATTTCCTGATCGCCCGTGTCGCGGAGGATCTCGACGATCGCCTCGGCGCGGTGCTGCGCGACTTCACCCGAAGCCTCGATCTCGCGACGCCGACCGCGGCGGCCGCGCGCGTCCTGTCGGCGCGTTACCCCGACGCAACGGTCCTGCGCCTCGCGCCGATCCTGGACCGGGCCGTGCCCGGCGTCCGGCAGGTGGTCGCCGACCCCGAGGCGCTGCCGGCCGCGCCCGAGGGTTTCGACCTCGCCGTGTCGCTGCTGGCGCTCCAGGGCGTCAACGATCTTCCCGGGACGCTGGTGCAGCTCCGCAATTCGCTTCGCCCCGACGGGCTGTTCCTCGGCTGCCTGCTCGGCGGCGCCACCCTGAACGAGCTGCGGGCGAGCTTCGCCCAGGCCGAGAGCGAGGTCGAGGGCGGCGTCAGCCCGCGGGTCGCGCCGTTCGCCGAGGTGCGCGAGGCCGGCGCCCTGTTGCAGCGCGCCGGCTTCGCCCTGCCGGTCGCCGACACCGAGACCGTGACGGTGCGCTACGCAGACCCGTTTTCCCTGATGCGGGACCTGCGCGCCATGGGCCTGACCAACGCGCTGGTCGAGCGCCGCCGCACGCCCCTGCGGCGGGCGACGCTGATGCGGATGGCGGACATCTACGCGTCGCGCTTCGCCGACGCGGACGGGCGGCTTCGCGCCAGCTTCGAGATCCTGTGGCTCACCGGCTGGGCGCCGCATGCGAGCCAGCAGGTCCCGCTGAAGCCCGGCAGCGCGAAGGCACGGCTCGCCGACGCCCTCGGCACCATCGAGTTGAACCCGACCGAGAGGATTCCGCGATGAAGCAACCCGGCCCCGACCATCCGATCACCATCACGTCGCATCCGGGCCGCGTCCGGGTGATGCTCGACGGCGTCGCCGTCGCCGAGAGCGAGCGGGCGCTTTCTCTCAAGGAAGCCTCGTATCCTCCGGTGCTCTACATTCCGCGCAGCGATGCCGACCTCTCGCGTTTCACGAAGTCGGCGCGGACCAGCCACTGCCCGTACAAGGGTGATGCGAGCTACTTCAGCCTCGCGGTCGGCGACGCATCGCGCCCCGACGCGGTCTGGAGCTACGAGGCGCCGTTTCCGGCGGTCGCCGAGATCGCCGGGCATCTCGCCTTCTACCCGGACCGCGTCGACGCGATCGAGACGGTGTGATTCGGCCTCACGCCGGCACGAGCGACCAGAACCCGTGCTTGCGTCCATGCGTCGTCCGCAGGCCGGTGCGGTAGGCCTCGGGCGACGGATCGATCGATCCCGGCGTCAGGCGCGGCGCCATCCCGTCGAGGGCCGCGAGGTGGCGGGCGGCATAGGGGTAGGCGCTGCTGCGTCCATCCCGGAGGATGTCGTCGATCATCCGGCGCAGCAGCAGCGTCGCCGCGGCCGGATGATCGGGCTCCAGCGCCTCCGCCGCCAGACCGAGCAGGCGATAGGCCTCGCTCCGCCACTCCGCGCGGCGATCGAAGACGAGGCGCGCCGCGCGGTCGAGGCTCGGCCACGCCACCAGGAAGGCCAGCGCGCGATGGGCATCGTCGTGCCGGGCGACGTGGTCGAGGGCGCGCTCCAGCACCTCCTCGTCCTCGAAATCCGGAAGCTTGGCGATGTGCGCGCGGAGCATGTCGGCGTCGAGCGTCGCTTCGAACCCCTGCCAGCGCAGCGCCTGAGCCTCCTCGCGGCGGTCGAGCGCATCGAGGATGCGGATCTCCAGCCCGATCCGATCGCGGTCCGGGCCGTCGAGCGCCGCATCTCCGGTCGCGAGCATCGCGCGGGTGATCACGCCGCTCCGCGATGATTTCGGGCGGCGGATCCAATCCAGCGCCTCGGCGGCCCGCCCGGCCGCGAGCAGGCGCCCTGCGATCTCGGTCCCGTCGGGACGGCCGGGCATGATCGCTTGCTCGAGCGCGATGTAGGCCGCGATGTCGCCGCGCCGGTCGGCGATGTCCTGACGGACGCGCAGGATGCTCCCGTGGCGGAGATCGGCTCGTGAGGCCGCGGGCCCGTTCGGTGCATCCGCGGCCCGATGCTTCGTGTCCGCCGCCTCAGCAAGCTTCGCATCGAGCGAGGCGAGGGCGGCAGCGGGGAGGCGCGGGACCAGATCGCGGATCAGCACGCCGAACGGCCCGTAGGGGTCGGCGACGAAGCGCGGGATCAGCGTCAGTGCGAACCGCCCGGCCTCGTCCGGCTCGAGCACTGCGGCAATCTCGACCACGGCATCCGAAGCGCGCTCGTAGATCGCCTGGATCGCGCCCGAACCGTCGTCCACGCGGTTGAGCACCGCGTCGGCGCCGCCGAGGAAGCGCACCAGGCGTTCGAGAGCCGCCATGCGATCGAGCGGCGCGAGCTCGGTGAGGATCACCGTGACCATCGCGCCGAGATCCGTGGTGAACGCCCGGCGCTTCTGCCAGTCGATGAAGCCGCGGGCGCCCTCCAGGGCGGTCAGCCGCCGGTCGACGATCGCCGCGACCGCTTCCGGCCCCTGCAGGGAGGCGAGCGCCGCGCTCACGAGCTTCTTGAACGCGGCGTTGCGGGCGGTCTCGGCGAGGATCAGGCCGATGAGCCGATCGGGGGCGAGGGCGGCGAGCGTCTCACGGGACGGCGTCGTGCGGCGTGCACCCTTCGGCAGCTTCGCCAGAACCGGCACGACGTCCGGTTCGGGTTCGGTCTTCGGCTTCCGCGGCACCGAGGCCGCCTTGCGTGCCATCGTTCGACGCGGGACGGGTCTCGATCAGTCCGCGACCTTCGCGGTCGGGCGGTCGTCGCCGCGCGCGGTCTCGTCGTGCCACGCGCCGGCACCGTCCTGATAGCGGATGCCCTCGGTCGAGCCCGGCACCTGCTGCTCGGCCGCGGCGGCCTGTGCCGCCTGGAGGGCCTCGTCGCGGCTCGGAAAGGTCTCCGAGAAGACGTCGCCGACCTTGTAGGCGTATCCGCCATCGTGCTCGACGACGTGATAGGTGACTTCGGACATCGAAAACTCCGGTCTTGAGAACAGGATCTGTCCAGCGCGAACACGGGGGCGACGCGCAGGTTCCGCCGGCCGGGCGATCAGTGCCTGGTCGGGACGCCCCACGGCAGCCGTTCGATCGCCGCCTCGCAACCGGCGATCAGCGAGCCGCGTGGGTCGTCCGCCGCGTAGCCCACGCCGTCGGCGAAGGCGACGACGTGCACCGCGCCGTCGCTCGTCCGGCGGATGCGGGCGACCCAGCCTTCGGGCGCACGCTCGAAGGTGACGTCGTAGGTCGTGCCGTCGCGCTCGATCCGATGCGGTTCCATGACGTTTTCCGTTCCCGCCCGCGCCGCCGCAGCCCTATCTGACGAGAGCCACAGGACGAAGGATATCGATGCCCTACCGCACAACGCTCGCCGCCGCGATCCTCGCGGCCGGTTCGCTTCCGGCCCTGGCGCAGGGCACGGGCTACGCCGGAAGCACGCTGGGGCTCACCGGATCGGGCGTCCCGTCGAATCCGTTCGCGTCGAACTACCCGTCCGCCCCGCCGCCGCGGGCGGTCATCGAGCGGCGCGAGCGCCGCGCGGTCCGCCGCCCCGTGCGCGAGCCCGGGTTGCTGCCCCCGGGCCGTATCCCGGAATGAGCGCGTGGCTCGCCGACGGCGTCGGAATCCACCTGATCCTGCTGCTGGCGAGCCTGGTGATCGGCCTGATCGCCGTGACACGCTGACGAAGGCGTCTCAGGCGTCGCCGACGACGCCGGCCTCGTCCTGCGCCTGCAGCACGTCGGGCCGCGGCATCGAGATGATGTTGTAGCCGGAATCGACGAAGTGGATCTCGCCGGTGACGCCGCCGGAGAGGTCGGACAGCAGGTAGAGCGCCGAGCCGCCGACATCGTCGAGCGTCACGGTGCGCCGCAGCGGCGCATGTGCCCTCTGGTGGTTGAACATCAGCCGCGCGTCCGCGATTCCGGCGCCGGCCAGCGTCCGCATCGGCCCGGCCGACAGGGCGTTCACCCGGATGCCGTCCGGGCCGAGATCGGTGGCGAGATAACGCACGGACGCCTCGAGCGCGGCCTTGGCCACGCCCATCACGTTGTAATTCGGCATCACGCGGGTGGAGCCGCCGTAGGTCAGCGTCAGGAGCGAGCCGCCCTCGCGCATGCGCTTGGCCGCCCGCTGCGCGATCTCGGTGAACGAGAAGCACGAGATCGTCATGGTCCGCGAGAAGTTCTCGCGGGTGGTCACGTCGACGTAGCGACCCTTGAGCTGCGCCTTGTCGGAAAAGCCGATGGCGTGGACGACGAAATCGAGGGTGCCGTCGAAGCGCTCGTCCAGGGCTGCGAAGGTCGCATCCACGGAGGCGAGGTCTTCCACGTCGCAGGGCAGGACGATATCGGAATCGAGCCGGGCGGCGAGCGGCGTGACGCGCTTGCCGAGGGCATCGCCCTGATAGGTGAAGGCGAGCTTCGCACCGTGCTGATGCAGGGTTCTGGCGATGCCCCAGCCGATCGAGTGGTCGTTGGCCACGCCCATGATCAGGCCGCGCTTGCCCGCCATCAAACCCGTCATCCGATCCGTCACTCCCGAGCGATGCGCCTCTCCGGGCGCAGTAGATAGGGACCGACGCTTAGGCGCGGGGGACGGCGCTGTCCAATCGGCAACGAGGAAAAAACGAAAGCCCCGCCATCCGGCGGGGCTCGATGACGGCCGAAGAGGGAGTTCGCGCTAGAAATAGCCGCGCGTCTGGGCCTTGGCGTCGTCGATCAGCGCCTGCCTGGCGTAGATGCCGGCCGAGCCGACGATCACCGCAGCCAGCACGAATCCGATCAGGACGAAGGTCATGCGCGCGCCGCTCCCAGGCATGGCTTTCCGACGAAACCGGAACCGGAAGCATGGGTTCCGGTGGTTAACGATCCCTTTCGCCGCGGATCGTTCCCGAATGCCGTGTCGGTCGCCGCCGGGGGAGGATCGCAGGTCTTGCTCGACGCGTCAGGCGTCGACGTTCTTCAGCACCAGGGTCGCGTTGGTGCCGCCGAAACCGAACGAGTTCGACAGCACGTGCCCGAGCTTGGCCCCGTCCCGGCGCTCGCGCAAAATCGGCATATCGGCGAAGGCGGGATCGAGCTCGTCGATGTGCGCGCTCGCGCTGATGAAGCCGTTGTTCATCATCAGCAGGGCGTAGATCGCTTCCTGGACGCCGGTGGCGCCGAGCGAGTGGCCGGTGAGGGACTTCGTCGCCGCGATCGGCGGGCAGGCCTCGCCGCGGCCGAAGACCTCGCGGATCGCCTCGATCTCCTTCTCGTCGCCCACCGGCGTCGAGGTGGCGTGCGGGTTGATGTAGTCGATCGGTGCGCCCTTCAGGCCTTCCATCGCCTGGCGCATGCAGCGCACCGCGCCCTCGCCGGACGGCGCCACCATGTCGTACCCGTCCGAGGTCGCGCCGTAGCCGGCGATCTCGCCGTAGATCCGCGCGCCGCGCGCCTTGGCGTGCTCGTATTCCTCGAGCACGAGCACGCCGGCGCCGCCCGCGATGACGAAGCCGTCGCGGTTCGCGTCGTAGGCGCGCGAGGCCCGCTCGGGCGTCGCGTTGAACTTCGAGGACATCGCGCCCATCGCGTCGAACAGGACGGAGAGCGTCCAGTCGAGATCCTCGCAGCCGCCGGCGAAGATGATGTCCTGGCGGCCGCCCTGGATGATCTCGGCGGCGTTGCCGATGCAATGGTTCGACGTCGCGCAGGCGGAGGCGATCGAGTAGTTGACGCCCTTGATCTTGAACCAGGTCGCCAGCGTCGCCGACGCTGTCGAGGACATCGCCTTCGGCACCGCGAACGGGCCGACCCGCTTGGGGCCCTTCTCGCGGGCGATCGCCGCCGATTCCACGATCACGCGGGTCGAGGGGCCGCCCGAGCCCATGATGATGCCGGTGCGCTCGTGCGAGACGTCGCCGGCTTCGAGACCCGAATCGCGGATCGCCTGATCCATCGCGACGTGGTTCCAGGCGCTGCCGCCGCCGTGGAAGCGCATGGCGCGGCGGTCGACGATGCCCTCAGGGTCGAGGTCGGGCCGGCCGGAGACCTGGCTGCGGAAGCCGTGCTCGGCGTGGGACCCATCGCGCGTGATCCCGGACCGCCCTTCGCGGAGCGAGGCGAGCACTTCCTGGGTGTTGTTTCCGATGGATGAGACGATGCCCATCCCGGTGACGACGACACGGCGCATGAAAGAACTCGTCTCCACGGCGACGCCCCCCGGATGGGGCGAGCGTCACGCTTCCTCGTCAGCTAGGATGCCGCCGGCCTGTTTCCAACCGGCGAGGACGCGCCTCGTTGCGCGAGACGCGTCGGAATCAGGTCCGCCGCTCAGCTCTGGAACAACGCGACGCGCAGATCCTTGGCCTCGTAGATCCGCTTGCCGTCGGCTTCCAGCCATCCGTCGGCGATGCCGAGGACGAGCTTGCCGGTCCGGACCCGACGCAGGTCGACGCCGTAGACCACCTGCTTGACCGTCGGCAGGACCTGGTCCGTGAACTTGACCTCGCCGACGCCGAGCGCCCGGCCGCGGCCGGGCGAACCGAGCCAGCCGAGATGGAAGCCGACGAGCTGCCAGAGGGCGTCGAGCCCGAGGCAGCCCGGCATCACCGGGTCGCCCTTGAAGTGGCAGGAGAAGAACCAGAGGTCGGGCCGGATGTCGAACTCGGCGCGCACCAGGCCCTTGCCGTGGGCGCCGCCCTCGGCACCGATCTCGGTGATGCGGTCGAACATCAGCATCGGCGGCAGCGGCAGCTGGGCGTTGCCCGCGCCAAAGAGTTCGCCGCGCCCGCAGGCGAGCAGGTCCTCGTAGGAATACTGCGAGGCGCGGGGGGCGGTCTGTTCGGTGTCGGACGTCATGAAGGCGGGTCGGTCCTCGTGTCGCGAGCTTCGGTCGGCGGGCCCGGGCCGGCTTCGGCGCCGGCACGCGTGCCGTACACGGGGCGAACCGCGCACTCGGCGGCCTCGTTAGCATAGGCGCGGAGCCGGTTCCAAGCTGGCGCGAACGATGCGGCCGTCACGCGGAGCGGGGGAGGGCCGACCGCGGCGTGTTGCGAGCCGGCGACCGTTCCCATATACACGAAAGCGAAATTCTTCATCCCTCGCGAGCGTTCAGTCCCTCCGATGTCCGAACTGCTGTCCCTACAGGCCGCGCTCAACGCCCGGATCCCGGCCCTCTCGGGGGATGCATCGGGTGCCGCCCGCCGTGGCTGTCCGCTCTCGGACCTGCGCGACCGCCTGCGGCGCGCCGGCCTGCGCCCGACGCGCCAGCGCCTGTCGCTCGGCTGGTTGCTGTTCGGGCGCGGCGACCGCCACCTGACGGCGGAAATGCTCTACGACGAGGCGATGCGCGCCAAGGTGCCGGTGTCGCTGGCGACGGTTTACAACACCCTTCACCAGTTCACCGAGGCCGGCCTGCTGCGCCAGCTCGCCCTCGACGGGTCGAAGGCCTACTTTGACACCAACCCGTCGGAGCACCACCACTTCTTCCTCGAGGACGAGGGGCAGGTGCTGGACATGCCCGATTGCGGCATCACCGTCGAATCGCTGCCCGACGCGCCCGAAGGCATGGAGATCGCCGGCGTCGAGGTGATCGTCCGCCTGCGCCGCCGGCCCGGCACGCGCCGCCAGAGCTGAGCAGCCGCCGAACCTTCCAGACTCGAGAAAAGGGCCCGGTGCGAACCGGGCCCTTTTTTCTAGTCGACCTTCTCGTTCGGGTAGACGCCCCAGAGGCGGTCCTGGTGGATGTAGCCGTCCACGTCGTGCTTCGAGGGTAGGGCGACGACGAGGCGGCACCACGATCCGGTGCAGGTTTTCACGCTGCCGATCACGCCCGCCTCCAGGCGGGCTTCGTCCTCGGCACCGTCGTCGGCACGCGCGCGCAGCGGGATCGCGGCCTTGTCGGCGCCCTTGGACGCGGTGACGATCGCGGTCCGGCGGCCGGAGAGCAGCGAGTGCAGGACCCAGCCCTCGGTCCCCTCCGAATCGCGGATGCGGCGCCAAGTCTCGAACTCGGCGACGATCTCGACCGGCATGCCGGCGCGCTGGAACACCCACAGGGTGCGGTGATCCTTCGAGGGCCCCTCGCGCAGGTTGACGCGATCGGTCTTCAGGCTGGCATAGCGCGGCAGCGGCAACTTGGTGACGGGCCCGATTCCGGATTCGGGACCGCCGCTCGCTGCGGCCGATGCCGTCCCGATCGAAGCCGGCAGGGTGAGGGTGGGCGACGCCAGGAGGGCGGCACCCACGAAGAAGAGCCGAGCCAGCCGCATCGTCCATCTCCTGATCTTCGCACGTCGGCGATAGAACGCCCGCGCCGCGGGCTGGTGCCGCCGCGGCACTTCGGATTGTGTTCCGGCCTGCCTCTGGTAGAGAGGCCGGAAGCCGTCCGCTCCTGTCTGGCGGAGCTCGGTTAACGGAGCTTGAAACCGGGAACGGGACCGGTCCACGATGCGTCGACGCCGCGCGAGGCGTTCGTGTCGGGCCTGCCCGAACCGGTGATGGGAGAGAAGATGTCGTTGAAGCGCAAGCCGCTCGTCGTCGTGACGCGACGCCTGCCGGACGCGGTCGAGACGCGGATGCGCGAGCTGTTCGATGCGCGGCTGAACCACGACGACGCCCCGCTCTCGTCCGATCGGATCGCCGCCGCGATGCGCGAGGCGGACGTGCTGGTCCCGACCGTCACCGACAAGATCGACGCCGGCCTCCTCGCCCAGGCCGGGCCGAACCTGCGATTGATCGCCAATTTCGGCAACGGCGTCGACCACATCGACGTGGGCGGGGCGCTGGAGCGCGGCATCACCGTCACCAACACGCCCGGCGTCCTGACCGAGGACACCGCCGACATGACCATGGCGCTGATCCTCGCCGTCGCGCGGCGGGTGCCCGAGGGCGCGCGCATCATTCCGGACGACGACTGGACCACGGGCTGGTCGCCGACCTGGATGCTCGGGCGCCGCATCACCGGCAAGCGCCTCGGCATCGTCGGCATGGGCCGGATCGGGCAGGCGCTCGCCCGCCGCGCCAAGGCGTTCGGCCTGCAGATCCACTACCACAACCGCCGCCGGGTCCCGGCCGCGATCGAGGCCGGGCTGGAGGCGACCTACTGGGAATCGCTCGACCAGATGCTGGCTCGCGTCGACATCGTGTCGGTGAACTGCCCGCACACGCCCGCCACCTACCATCTGCTTTCGGCCCGCCGCCTCAAGCTGCTCAAGCCCGAGGCGATCGTCGTGAACACCGCCCGCGGCGAAGTGATCGACGAGAACGCGCTCGCCCGCCTGATCGAGGCCGGCGAGATCTCGGCGGCCGGCCTCGACGTGTTCGAGCAGGAGCCCGCGGTGAGCCCGCGCCTGATCAAGCTCGCAAAGTCCGGCAAGGTCGTGCTGCTGCCGCATATGGGCTCGGCCACGTTCGAGAGCCGGATCGACATGGGCGAGAAGGTCATCATCAACATCAAGACCTTCATGGACGGCCACCGCCCGCCGGATCGGATCCTGCCCAGCATGCTCTGAGCCGGGATCGGGACACGGCATGGGGATGGTGAGCGCCTCGACGGAAGCGACCGGGACCCCGGTTCCGCCTTTGGCCGGTCGGATGCACGCGTTCCGCAGCCTCGGCGGCAATTGCGAGTTCGGCTTCGTGCAGCGCTACGGCGGCGCCGAGCCGTCGGGCCTGTTGCGCTTCGCGTACACGCCCCTCGACGACCTCATCGAGGCACTGACGACCGATTTTTCGAGGTACGGCGCCCCCGGAGACCTGATCCTGGAGGCGACCGAGACCGGCGTGTATTATTGCCGGAGCCAGACCTACAACATCTGGTCGAACACTCAACGACAGGTCGAAGGTACTGATCACGACGCGCTGCTCGAGCGCGAATACGGCCGGGTGGCGCACCTGAAGGCCAAGATGCTCGCCGACCTGGCGACCGGCGCGAAGATCCTCGTGAGGAAGGTCGAGCCGGGCGAGCCCGATTCCGCCTTCGCACGGCTGGCCGAAGCCGTGTGGCGCCATGGGCCGTCGACGCTGCTTCGTGTGCACGAGGCGGATGACGACGGGGTGGTGCCGCCTTTCAGGCGCACCGGGCCGAGAGTGCTGGAAGGCGGCGTCCGGCGGTTCGCGCCCGGGGAGCAGGCCTGGGACGTCGACCTCGAATCCTGGGTCGCCCTGTGCGATGCCGCCTATGCCGAGCATGCCGGCGTACCGCTGGCCTGGCTCGCGCCCGCGCCCTCCGCCGATGCGATGCGGCTTCCGCGTGGGACGACGCGGCACAAGGGCCTCCATCGGGAACCGGGCCTGAGCGCCTTCACCAAGCTGCTCGACCCCGCTCGCTTCGATCCGGCAACACCCTACGTTTTCTCCTCCTGGGTCCGGATCCCGGCGGGAGCGTCGCCCGAGCGCATCTTCGCCGTGATGGGCCGCGAGCGCCTCGGCTGGTGCGATGCCGACCTGACGGTCCGCGATCAGTGGCAGCGCGTCTGGGCCGCCGGCCGCATCGGCACCGGGCAGCATCGTCCGTGCGTCGGGCTCGGCCTGATCGGAGGAGCCGGCGACCGGTTCCAGTCCCGCGACTGGCACCTTCACGAGGGGCCGGTCCCCGATTGGGCCGCCCCGCCGCCCCCGGAATCGGCCGTGCGGGCGGTCTTGCAAGGCCTTCTCGGACGACGCACCTAGAGGCGGCTTCGCGGAATCCTCGAAGATCGCTCCGGTCGGCCGCGGATCAGGCTACGTCGCCGCTCACCGCGACCCGCGCATCGGCGCTCTGGAACAGCCGCTCGCTGGTGAGCTTCAGGAAGCTGAAGCCGAATTCCGGGTTCTGGTAGTAGAGCTGCTTGACCGCGGAATAAGGCACTTCCAGCGCCCGGCCGGCCTCGGTGCAGACCAGTGAGGCCGTGCGCCTGTTGCCCGGCGAGAGCAGGCCGAGCTCGCCGACGATGCCGCCGGCCCGCACCTCGATCCCGTATTCCGGGATGCGGAAGCAGCCGGCCTCGACGTAGTACATCGTCGTCGCCGCCTCGCCCTTGGCGAACAGCGATGCCCCGGCCGCGAACGCCCGCTCGGTGCCGTAGGGCTTCAGCCAGTCGAGGGAGAGGTCGCCGTCGGCGGCCTTCTCCACGTCGCGCACCAGCCGGACCATCTGCCAGAGCCGCCAGGCGTTGAACGGGATCTGGATCGCCTCCGTCAGCACCACCGGCATGCTGCCGATCAGCAGGCCGTAGGTGATGACCGCGGCGCTCGCCACGAGCGAGATGATCCGCAGCGGGATCATCGTGCTCATCGCCGAGGCCGAGATGGTCAGCGCCGTCCCGAGATAGCCGATGCCCTCGACCCAGTTCATCAGACGGCCTCTTCCCGCATCGCGATCATCCGTCCCCTGATGCATCGCGTTTCAGGCTCGACCGCAAGACGATCCGGCGCCGCCGCCTCATCCCGTCACGCGGCTGTGCCCATCCGGATACGCTCCGCCACGGCGTCGGCCGCCCGCACACCCTCGGCATAGGCGCCCCCGGTCGTGCCCCACTGCTCGCGCGACAGCGCCTCGCCGGCGAACCAGATCCGCTCGCCGACCGCCGCGTGCAGCGTTCGGCGCGCGCCGGCGTGGCCCGGCGGCACCGACGCCCAGGAGCCGCGCGACCAGGGATCGTGGCGCCATTCGCTCACGGCGGGGATCGACAGGTCGTGGAGGCGGCCGGCGCCGAAATGATCGGCCAGCGTCGCGCGCACGCGGCGGCGTAGACCGTCCTCGCCGGTGCCGGCGGCATCGATCTCGGCGGCCCCGACCGAGTCGAGCTCGAAATAGTGGAACGGCGTCCCGTCGATGCGGGTGAGCAGGCCCGGCGGGCTGAAGCGTCCGCCGACGAGGCTTGCGAGACGGTCCCGCCCGCGGAACGGGCTCGACGGCCAGTGCAGCACCGCGTGCTCGTAGATGCCGACCCGGAACCCGTCGATCGCGGCACGGATCGGCGCGGGCAGGGCCGGCGAGAAGGCGACGCTGTCGCGCAGCACCATCATCGGCACCGTCACGATCACGGCGCGGGCCTTCAGGGTCCGCCCGTCCGCGGTGGCGACGCGAACGCCGGCTCCCGTCCAGTCGATGCCGGCGACGGGGCAGTCGAGCGCGATCGGCAGCCCCTGCGCCAGCCGCGCGAGGTAGCCGCCGTAGCCGCCGGCGACGAAGTAGTTGTCGCCGTATTCCATGCTCGGGAAATCCTGGAGCGAGACCTCCTCCAGCGGCCGTCCGGACACCAGACCGTGGACCAGCGCGACGCGGGCGCCCCAGGGGCCGAGGCCGCGGGGCAGGGCGCTCGCCGCCGCACGGTCCGGCCCGCCCGCGGCGGCGCCTGCATGCATCGCCCGGTCGGCGCGGTCGAAGGCCCGGGCGGAGGCCGCGACCTCGGACGGGCGCCCGGGGCGACGCCCGACCCAGACGTGGCCCTCCTGGGCTGCCCGGCGCAGGGGCTCGCCGCGCTCGAAGCCCAATTGGACGAGGGGGTTGATCGGGCCCGCGTGAAGCCAGTGCGCCCCGAGGTCGACCGCATGGCCGCGCAGCATCGTCGCGACCGTGCGCCCGCCGACGCGGTCGCGCGCCTCGAGCACCGCGACGGACAGGCCGGCGGCGACCAGCGTCCGCGCGGCGGCGATCCCGGCAGCGCCCGCGCCGACCACGATCACGTCCGGGTCCGCGGGCAGCGGGGCGAGCCTGGGCGCGACGCTCGGCCGGAACCGGGCATGCGAAGGTGCCGTCTCGTGCATCGAGGTCATTGCGCGGATCGCGATCCTTCTCGTCGTTCTCATTCCGGGTCCGTCGCGCGTTTCAGCCAACCCGCCGGCCCGAGGCCGACGAGACGCAAGCGGTGCTCTTGCGGCGGACGGATCGGGACACCACAACCGCGATGCGCCGATCGGCGGCGGGAGACGGGATCACGGCATGCTCATCCAGGCGGCGCTCGCGGCCCTGCGCCAGACCTTCTCCCCGCCGCTCCGTGCGATCCTGTGGAAGTCGCTCGGGTTGACGCTTGGCATCCTGGCGCTGGCCTGGTTCGGGCTGACGCGATTGATCCAGTGGTTCCAGGCGAGCCACCACATCTCGCAATCCTACCCCATCCTCGACAGCCTCGCCTACTTCCTGGCCGGGTTCGGGCTGTTCGTCGCGCTGGCCTACCTGATGCCCGCGATCTCGATCCTGGTGGCGGGGTTCTTCCTCGACGACGCCGCCGAGATCGTCGAGCGCACCGACTTCCCCGACGACCCGCCCGGCCGCCCGATGCCGTGGGGCGCGGCGATGCTCTACGCCCTGCGCTTCGCCGGCCTGACCCTGCTGGTGAACCTTGCTGCGCTGATCATCTTCTTCGTGCCGGTGATCGGGCTGGCGGCCTTCTTCGCCGCCAACGCCTACCTGCTGTCGCGCGAGTATTTCGAGATGGCTGCGGCCCGCTACCGGCCGCTGGCGGAGGCCGGCGCGATGCGCCGGACGTTCTCGGGCACGACGATCGCGGCGGGCTGCCTGCTGGCCGGGATGATGGTTGTCCCGGTGCTCAACCTGCTGACGCCGCTGTTCGGCATCGCGCTGATGGTCCACGTCCACAAGCGGCTGGCGCACCGCCTGCCGGCCCCCGCCCTGCAGGGACGGCTCCGGTAGCGGCCTAGCTCCGGCTGCCCCAGCGCCGGCCCATGCCGGGCGAGCCGCCGGCGTCGGCCCCGATCGCCGGACCGGACGCCCGCATCGGACGGTGCTGCGAGCCCTCGCCCATCGGGGTCGGCGCGATCGAGTCGGGTATCTCGGCCTGCTCCTCGGTACCGCGGCCCTTGGCGAACTGCCCGGCGGCTCGGAAGCGCCAGAGATAGCCCGGCACCACCGCCTCGGCGGCGGTCGGCTGGATGCCGAGCCCCTCGAAGCTGCGGCCCTCCGCCTTGGCGGCCTCCGAGACGACGTTGTCGTTCTGCAGCAGAACGACCTGATCGCGGGTGAGTTTGAGGTCGGCCGGCAGCAGCCCGAAGGTCAGGGTGTCGGCGATCTCCATGGCACGGGCCTGGATCTTGGCGATCGGCAGCGGCAGCGACACCACCATGCGCTTGCGCATCGTCGTTTCGAGCATGTAGCGCACGAGGTGATCCAGCGTCGCGACCTCGGGTCCGCCAAGCTCGTAGACCTTGCCGCCGGGCACGCGTCCGTCGGTGGCCAGCGCGATCGCTTCGGCGACGTCGCCGACGAAGACGGGCTGGAAGCGCGACTCGGCCCCGGCCAGCGGCAGCACCGGCAGGAACCGGGCGAGGCTGGCGAAGCGGTTGAAAAAGCTGTCGCCCGGCCCGAAGACCAGGGAGGGCCGGAACACGACGGCGTCGGGTCGTGCGGCGAACACCGCAGCCTCGCCCTCGGCCTTGGTGCGGGCATAGCGCGATTCGGAGTTCGGATCGGCGCCGATCGCGGACACGTGGATCATCGCGGCGCCGACCTTGGCCGCCGCCCGCGCGATCAAGCCGGGGCCTTCGGCCTGGAGGCGCGAGAAGCTCTGGGCGCCGGTTTCCTGAAGGATGCCGACGAGGTTGATCACCACGTCCGCACCCTCGACCGCCCGCACGACCGAATCGGGGTATCGCAGGTTCGCCTGCACGGCGACGATCTGGCCGACCTTCCCGAGCGGCTGCAGGAACAGGGCGAGATCGGGACGGCGGACGGCGACCCGGATGCGGTAGCCGCGCTTGGCCAGCGCCCGAACCACGTGCCGGCCGAGGAAGCCCGAGCCGCCGAAGATGGTGACCAACTGCGAAGCGGGCCGCGTCAGGGACGGGGTCAGTAGGACGGTGTTCGGAGTGCTGGAGCCGGTCATCGCCTCGTCTCGGTCTGTGGGGCCTGCGGGCTCGGGGGCATCGCCACCCCCGGTCCGCCGTTCCTTAGACCATTTTTACCGGTCGCACGCGCCGGGCGGGCGACGAAACGACGTTCTTGAACGTCGCATCCTGCAGGCGCGTACCGCCCGTCCCCGAATGGATCAGCGATCGCTCCGCAGGAGCCAACCAAGGCCGAATGCGGCGGCTGCAACGATCGCCAGGGTAGCGCCCCTGTTCTCCTCGGCGCGCTTCGCGACGTGACGGCCATGCTGCTCCGCCCGGCCGCGGTAATGACGTCCGCGGCTCACGGCCTCGTCGGCGATGGCGCGGCCGCGCTCGCTCGCTTCGTCGATGAAATGCTCACCGTCGCGACGCCAGTTCTGCGCGGTCTCGCGCGCACGGCCGTAGGCTTTCTGCGCAACGCCCGCGGCCTGGTCGACGGCACCGTCGATCTGGCGTCCGGCATCCCCGCCGACTGCACCCATCGCGGTCTTGGCGCGGCCGCGCAGGTTGCGCACGCCGCCTTCGAATCGATCCCGGTTCATGATTTCGTCCCTCGCATCGTGATCCGAAGGCCGGCAGCGCCGGCCTTCGCGGATGGGCACCGGGGCCGGCTCGCAGCCGCCCCGGTGCCGAGCGCTGGACGGATCAGATCTTCTTGACGGCGTCGGCGGCCTTCTGGGCCGCGCCCTTCACGCCGTCCTTGGCGTCGCCGACGGTCTTCTGGGCTTCGCCCTTCAGCTCCTGCGCCTTGCCCTCGGCCTGCAGCTTCTCGTTGCCGGTGACGTTGCCGACACCCTGCTTGACGTTGCCGACCGCCTCGTTGGCGAGGCCCTTGATCTTGTCCGTGGTGCTGCTCATCGGGACGCTCCCTGTGTGCTCAGCGATCCCGGCCCGGCCTCGCGACGACGCCGCGAAGCGTGACCGAACGCTGTCGGGATGTCCGAACGGCAAGCGCCCATGATGGTTCCAAATGCCCCCGCCACGCGCGAAAGCGTGATCGCGCGACGCTCGGGTCGGGCCCGATACGCGGCCCGACGTCTCGATCCGGCGGGGGGATGAGGCCGCCCGGCGGGACGCTTCGGCACCGGCGCGCGGAGCCTCTCCTAGATCTCAATCTCGGTCCCCACCTCCACCACCTGCCGCGTCGGCACGCCGAAGAAGGCGCCGGTGCGCTCGGCGTTGCGCTGCATGAAGGCGTAGAGGCTCTCGCGCCAGGGCTGCATCCCGCGGTCGTCGTTCTTCGGGATGATGGTCTCGTGGCCGATGAAGACCGTGAGGTCGTCGAGCATCTGCGGCGGCAGGCGGCGGTGCTCGACGGCGCAGGCCAGCCCATCGGGGATCGAGGCCTCCTCCATGAAGCCGTAGCGCAGGGTCACCCGGTAGAAGTCGGGCGCGAGGATCGTCACGTGGCTGCGCTCCTCGCGCGGCACGGTCGGGGTCTCCTCGTACTGGGCGGAGACGATCATCACCCGCTCCGGCAGGGCGTGGCTGCGCTCGACGAACCGCGACAAGTGCATCGGGATGCCGTGCATCGCCGCCGACAGGAACACGCCGGTTCCGCGGACCCGCACCAGGTCCTGGTGCTGGAGCGAGGCCAGGAACACGTCCTCGGGCTGGCGCAGGCCGACGCGGGCCTCCTCGACCAGCTGGTTGCCCCTGCGCCACGTCAGCATCATCAGCGCGACGAAGCCGGCGAGCACCAGCGGAAACCAGCCGCCCTCGAACAGCTTCACGCTGTTGGCCCCAAGGAAGACGAGGTCGATCAGCAGGAAGAAGCCGTTCACCGCCAGGATCGCCACGAGGTTGTAGCCCCATCGGCGGGCGATCAGCGCGGCGAGCAGCGTGGTGATCGCCATCAGCAGCGACACGGCAATGCCGTAGGCGCCGGCGAGCGCGTCGGACGATTCGAAGATCACGACGGCGGCGATGGTGGCGGCGGCGAGGAGCCAGTTCACCGCCGGCACGTAGATCTGCCCACGCTCCTCCGAGGCGGTCTGGACGATGTGCATCGGCGGCAGGAAGCCGAGCTGGACCGATTGCTGGGTCAGCGAGAACACACCCGAGATGATCGCCTGCGAGGCGATCACCGTCGCCATCGTCGCCAGCCCGATCAGCGGGTAATGCGCCCAGCCCGGCGCGAGCCGGTAGAACGGGTTCTCGATCGCGTCCGGCGAGGCCAGCAGCAGCGCGCCCTGGCCGAAATAGTTGATCACCAGGGCCGGCAGCACCAGGGCGAACCACGCCACGCGGATCGGCCGGGCGCCGAAATGCCCGAGGTCTGCATACATCGCCTCGCCGCCGGTGACCGCGAGGAAGGCCGCGCCCAGCATCGCGAAGCTCACGTGCCAGCCGGCATGGACCAGAAATTCCACCGCCTTCAGGGGGTTCGCCGCCTGCAGGATCTCCGGCTTATGCAGAATGCCGCTGATCCCCATCAGCGTGAGGACGACGAACCACAGCAGCATCACCGGCCCGAAGATCCGCCCGATGAAGGCGACGCCCTTGCTCTGCACCAGGAACAGGGCGACGAGGATCGCGATCGTGATCGGCACGACGTAGCGGCCGAGCGCCGGCGCATCGACCTTCAGGCCCTCGATCGCCGAGAGCACCGAGATCGCCGGGGTGATCGCGCCGTCGCCGTAGAGAAGCGCCGCGCCGATCAGCCCGACGACGAGCAGCAGCGCCTTCCACGAGCGCGGCTTCGCATGGCGGGCGCCCAGCAGCGCCAGCATCGCGACGATGCCGCCCTCGCCGGCATTGTCAGCGCGCAGGATCAGCACCGCGTATTTCAGCGAGACGATCAGGATCAGCGCCCACAGGATCAGCGAGACCGCGCCGACCACCGCGATGGGGTCGGCGTTGCCGCCGCCGCTGGCGGCCCGCACCGCCTCCTTGTAGGCGTAGAGCGGGCTGGTGCCGATGTCGCCGTAGACGACCCCGAGCGCCCCAAGCAGCAGGGCCGGGCGGAACCTTCGTGCGGCGGCGGGCTCGGCGCCCCCCTCCGCACGGACATGACTCTCACTCACAGAACGCCCCGCCCTCGTCGTTTCGCGGCGCGACGCTAGCAGGCGCCCGGCGCCCGTCCATCGGAACCGTGCATCGCCGCCGACGATCGCGTCAATGTGTGTCGGCCCGACGTCAGATCAGGGCGGCGAGCGCATCGGGGCAGGGCGCATCCCGGGCGATGACGATCACCGGCACCTCGGCGTGGCGCGCGATCGCCTCGGCGACCGTCTCGGGCGGCGTCGGCGCGCCGGTGCTCTCGTTGACGACGATGGCGAGGACCGGGATGTCGGCCGCCCGGCAGGTCTCGTAGGCCGTCAGGGCGTGGCTGATCGCCCCGAGATAGCTGCCCGAGACGAGGATCGCCGGGCAGGCGAGCGACCACAGCCAGCCGAGGCCGGTCGCCTCCTGGGTCACCGGGCTCATCAGGCCGCCGACGCCCTCGACGATCAGCGTGCCCGTCGCGGCCTCCATCCGCTCCAGGCACCACGTGACGATGTCCTCGAGCACGGGCGCTTGGCCCTCGAGAGCCGCCGCCTGGTCGGGGGCGAGCGGCGCCGCGAAGCGCCACGGCGAGCAGGCCGCGACGGCGGCGGCCGTGACCGCGATCCCCTGGGCCGCCAGAAGCTGCGCCGTATCGCTGCCGGCAAAATCCGGGTCGCCCATCGGCGGCACGCCGCTCGCGACGGGCTTCAGCGCCCGCACGTCGCGTCCGTCGGCGCGCAGGCGCCGCACGATCGCCGCGGTGACGTAGGTTTTGCCGATCTCGGTGCCGGCGCCCGCGATGAAGACGGTCGTCATGGATGATGGATCCCGCGGCGCACCGGTTCTCGCGATGGCGACCGTCCGCCGCCTATCGATCGAGGCCGAACGAAACGTCGCCCGCACATCCCATCCCAGGTCATCCCGGGCCCGCCTTTCAGCGCCCCGGGATGACGGGGCGGGTGGAGCGCCCCTGAACGAGAACCCTACGGACGGGAGCGCCGTGACGAGAGCAGGCGCTCAGGCCGTGAAGCTGCCGTGGCAGTGCTTGAACTTCTTGCCCGAGCCGCAGGGGCAAGGCTCGTTGCGGCCGACGCGACCCCAGGTGGTCGCGTCGTCGGGGTCGCGCTCCAGCACGGCCCCGTCGGCCGACAGCCCCTGGGCGGCGTAGCCGTAGGCCGGCCCGCCGCCGCCGTCGCTCCCGGTGCCGCGGCCGGCATAGTCCATCTCGTTCTCGCCGGTGACCGGATCGAGGTGCTGGGCGAACATCTGCGGCAGGCCGGGGGATGGCCCGAACGGGTTCGCCTGGGCTTCCGGCTCCTGGAACATGATCTCGACGCGCGAGAGCTGGCTGGTGACCTGCTCGCGCAGCTGCGTGACGAGGCCGTTGAACAGGTCGAAGGCCTCGGACTTGTACTCGTTCAGCGGGTCGCGCTGGGCGAAGCCGCGCCAGCCGATCACCTGGCGCAGGTGGTCGAGCGTCACGAGGTGCTCGCGCCAGAGGTGATCGAGGGTCTGTAGGAGCACCTGCTTCTCGATGTAGGTCGTCACCTCGGCACCGTTCTTCTCGGCGCGGGCGGCGTAGGCGGTGTCGGCGGCCTTCTTCAGGCGCTCGCGCATCTCCTCGTCGGCGATGCCCTCTTCCTTGGCCCAATCCTCGATCGGCTCGTCGAGGTTGAGGATCTCCGTCACGCGCTCGCGGAGGCCGGCGACGTCCCACTGCTCGGCGTAGGCGTTCTCGGGAATATGGGTCGCGACAAGGTCGTCGATCGTGGCCTGGCGCATCTCCTCGACGGTCTCGGACACGCTGTCCTGGCCCATGAAGTCGCGGCGCTGCTCGAATACGACCTTGCGCTGGTCGTTCATGACGTTGTCGTACTTGAGCACGTTCTTGCGCATGTCGAAGTTGCGCGCCTCGACCTTCTGCTGCGCCTTCTCGATCGCCTTGTTGATCCACGGGTGGATGATCGCCTCGCCCTGCTCCAGGCCGAGCTTCTGCAGCATCCCGTCCATGCGGTCGGAGCCGAAGATGCGCATCAGGTCGTCCTGCAGCGACAGGAAGAACTTCGAGCGACCGGGATCGCCCTGGCGGCCCGAGCGGCCGCGGAGCTGGTTGTCGATGCGGCGCGATTCGTGGCGCTCGGTGCCGATGATGTAGAGGCCGCCCGGCAGCGCCTTCTTGCGGCCGGCTTCCGGATCGGCCGGCTCGCCCGACGCCAGCACCTTGGTGCGGTTCTCGGCGATCTCGGCCTTGATCGCGGCGACCTTGGCGTCGCGCTCGGGGCCGTCCTCGAGGCCGGCGAGCTCCTTCTCGACGCGCATCTCGACGTTGCCGCCGAGCTTGATGTCGGTTCCGCGACCGGCCATGTTGGTGGCGATGGTGATCGCGCCGGGCACGCCGGCCTCGGCGACGATGTAGGCCTCCTGCTCGTGGAAGCGGGCGTTCAGCACCGCGAAGCGCTTGGTGACGCGGCCCTCGCGCGCGGCGGCGTAGACGTCGGTGAGTGCATTCGGATCGGAATAGTCGAGCAGGGTGAAGCCGGCCTTCTTGAGCAGCTCGGCGATCAGCTCGGACTTCTCGATCGAGCCGGTGCCGACCAGGATCGGCTGGTGGCGCGCATGCGCCGTCTCGATCTCCTCGATGATGCCGGCGTACTTCTCCTCGACGGTGCGGTAGACCTGGTCGTCCTCGTCAACGCGCTCGACCTCCTTGTTGGTCGGGATGTCGACGACCTCGAGCTTGTAGATCTCGGCGAACTCGTCGGCCTCGGTCGAGGCCGTGCCGGTCATGCCCGCGAGCTTGTCGTAGAGGCGGAAGAAGTTCTGGAAGGTGATCGAGGCCAGCGTCTGGTTCTCGGGCTGGATCGTCACCCGCTCCTTCGCCTCGAGAGCCTGGTGCAGGCCCTCCGAGTAGCGCCGGCCCTGCATCATGCGGCCGGTGAACTCGTCGATGATCACCACCTCGTCGTTCTTGACGATGTAGTCCTTGTCCCGGGTGAACAGCGTGTGGGCGCGCAGCGCCTGGTTCACGTGGTGGACGATGGTGACGTTGTGACCATCGTAGAGGTCGCCGTCCTTGAGGATGCCGGCGTCGCGCAGCGCGTCCTCGATGAACTCGTTGCCCTCCTCGGTCAGCGAGACGGTGCGCTGCTTCTCGTCGAGGTCGTAGTGCGAGGGCACCAGCATCGGCATCAGCGCATCGACGGTGACGTAGAGCTCGGAGCGGTCGTCGACAGGGCCGGAGATGATCAGCGGCGTGCGCGCCTCGTCGATCAGGATCGAGTCGACCTCGTCAACGATCGCGAAGTTGTGCCCCCGCTGCGCCAGCTGGGACATCTCGTACTTCATGTTGTCGCGCAGGTAGTCGAAGCCGTACTCGTTGTTCGTCCCGTAGGTGATGTCGCAGGCGTAGGCTTCCTTGCGCTGCTCGTCGTCGAGGCCGTGCACGATCGTGCCGACGGTCAGCCCGAGGAAGCGGTAGACCTGCCCCATCCACTCCGCGTCGCGGGCGGCGAGGTAGTCATTGACGGTCACGACGTGGACGCCCTTGCCCGACAGCGCGTTGAGGTAGACCGGCAGCGTCGCCACCAGCGTCTTGCCCTCGCCGGTCTTCATCTCGGCGATGCCGCCCTCGTGCAGCACCATGCCGCCGATCAACTGCACGTCGAAGTGGCGCTGGCCGAACACGCGCTTGGCCGCCTCGCGCACGGTGGCGAAGGCGGGAACGAGGATGTCGTCGAGGCTCTTGCCGGCCGCGAGCTCGGCCTTCAGCATGTCGGTGCGGGCGCGCAGGGCGTCGTCCGACAGCACCTGGATCTCGGCTTCGAGCTCGTTGATCGCCGCGACGCGGGGACGATAGCCCTTCACGCGCCGGTCGTTCGACGAGCCGAAAATCTTCTTGGCGAGGGCACCGAGCATCGTGAACCTGCAAACGGGAAAGCCCGTCGGCGGTCTCCCGCAGACGGCTGGCCTTGGCTGAGTTGGCCGGGCTTATAGAGGTAAATATCGCGGGCCGCATCTAAAAGAGGCCGGCGCGCGATGGGCTGCGCAGAGGCGCTTCGGCCCAGATCCGTATCAGTGCCGCCTCGCGCAACCCGTTCACGGGCGGCTGTCGCCCGCGGCGTCAGTTGACTTCGCAGAACCCCACGCCGGCGCCGACGATGCGGTCCGACGGGCACCACGGGCCGGCGACCCGCACCGGATGCGGCGACGGCTTCGCACGCTCCGCGATCGGCGCGACGGCGACGGGCGCGACGGCGACGGGCGTCAGCCCACGCACCGTCTCCCGTGCCTGCGTCCACGGCTCCGTCCGCGGCGACGCCGGCTCCGTCGCGCGAGGCGGTGCGATCGGCAGGGGAACGCCAGCGCTCGCGATGCGCTCGGTCGCGCGCGGCGGGACCGGAGCCGCGGCGGACGCGCTGCCGATTCCGAGGCGCAGGCGGAACCCGCGTGCCTCGGCGGAGGACGGCGTCGCCGCGAACGCGAAAGCGGTCGAAGCCGCGAGCACGATCCATCCGATCTGCGAGATCCTGCGCATCCGCCCCTCCGTCGATCCGGCAAGCCTGTGCCGGCGCGCGTTCACGAAGGCTCAAGAAACGGAGTCAACGGAATGCTTTCCCCGTGACGGGCGAGGACGGGCGGACGCGACGGCGATGGAACGTGCGTGCATCCTTTCCTCATCTGAGCCGTGCTCCTGCGACCTCATTTCCGTCATTCCTTGCGCCTTGCCTTTGCGTGCGACGCGAGCCACCTGTCTCGCCGATTCCCGCGGCTGCGATGCCGCTTCCTCGAAGCCCCGTGCGAGACCGTCCGGCGCCGAGCCGCGACGGGTCGGGGCGAAACCGTCCAGGAACGCCAACGCCATGTCGAAGACCCAGACCCTCCGCGGCGCGAGCGCGCTCGCCCTGGCGCTCGCGCTCGGCGGTACCGCCTCCGCGCAGACGCCGACCCCGGCGGCGCAGCCCTCCGTCGCCGCCGCGGTGCTGCCCTCGCCCGACAGCGTCGTCGCCAAGGTGAACGGGATCCCGGTCACCGCCGGCGACATCGCGGTGGCGGCCGAGGATCCGGCCCTGTCGCTGCCGGGCGTCGACGATGCGCAGAAGAAGGGCCTGCTGGTCGACTACATGCTCGACCTCAAGGTCGGCGCGCAGGCGGCGGACGCCGCCAAGATCGGCGACACGCCGGACTTCAAGCGCAAGCTCGCCTACTTCCGCGACAAGCTCCTCCTCGACGAGTACCTGGAGCGCGAGGCCAAGAAGGCGGCGACGCCCGAGGCGGCCCACACGCTCTACGACCAGTCCGCCAAGCTGATGAAGCCGGAGGAGGAGATCCACGCCCGCCACATCCTCGTGGAGAACGAGGCCGAGGCGAAGAAGATCGCCGCGCGGATCAAGGGCGGCGAGGACTTCGCCAAGGTCGCCGCCGAGACCACCAAGGATGCCGGCTCGAAGGCCGAGGGCGGCGACCTCGGCTGGTTCTCGAAGGACCGGATGGTGAAGGAATTCGCCGACGCCGCCTTTAAGCTGCAGCCCGGGCAGGTTTCCGATCCGGTCAAGTCCCAGTTCGGCTGGCACGTGATCAAGGTCGAGGAGAAGCGCAACAAGCCCGTGCCGACCTTCGACGAGCTGAAGGAGCAGATTGATCAGGCGCTGATCCGCAAGGCGCAACAGGACCTGATCCTGAAGCTCCGCGCCGACGCCAAGGTCGAGCGCTTCGACGAGAACGGCAAGCCGATCGCCGCGCCGGCCCCGGCCGCCGAGGAGCCGAAGAAGCCCTGACCGCGGCGGCCGCCCGACGTTCGCTCGCGCGGAAGCGTGGCAGCCGCGGATTTCGGCGCGGTCCGCCGCGTCGGAGGTGCGATGACGGACCGCTCATGCACGGAATTTGCGCCTAAGGATCAACATTTGCGCAAGGATCGTATGAAAGAGTACCCAACGAGCGGGGCGGCAGGAAAATCATCGCGATGCCGTCGGAGCAGGTTCTGCTGAAGCCCCGCCTGGCACCCATGATCTGGCTCACCGAGACCGCGGCGCCGGTCTGCGTCGAGATCAGCGACGGGCTGCGGCGGACGTTGTTCCGGCGAATGTCCTCGCTGATCTCCGGCTCCCTCGTCGGGCTGATCATCATCGCGATCCTGCTGTACCGGAACCCGATCCCGGCATTCTTCGCCTGGGCGGCCGTCGATACGATCCTGGTCCTGTTCCGTTTCGCCGTCATCGGCCGGTTGATGCGGATCCTCCGAGATCCCTCGCTCCGCCGTCCGAGGGACACCCTCGTCGTCGATGCCTTCATCGCCGGCAGCGTGCTGTGGTGCGCGCAGATCGGCGTCGGCGCCTTCCTCTGCATGAGCTTGGGCGATCCCGTCCTGGCGGTGTTCGGCACCATGCTGTCGACCGGGATCGTCGGGGCGATGTGCGCGCGCAATCCCGGCTCGCCGCGCATGGTCAAGCTGCAGATGGTCCTGATCATCGTGCCCTATGCGGCCGGCGCTGCGATGGGGCCGGAGCCGTGGCTGTAGCCGATCGCGCTCATCGCCCCGCTTTATCTATGGGGAACGATCAGCATCAACCGGGAACTCCACATCGATTACCTCAAGATGCTGATGGCCCAGCAGGAAAGCAGCCACCTCGCCCTTCACTGCAGCCTGACCGGCCTGCCGAACCGCAACTCCTTCAAAGCGCGCCTCAAGGCGGCCGAGCGGAACGCTTCGGTGCTCTTCCTCGACCTCGACGGCTTCAAGGCGGTGAACGACCAGCACGGGCATCCGGCGGGCGATGCGCTCCTGACGGCCGTCGGCGAACGGATCCGCGGCTGCGTGCCGGATCCCGCCGACGTCGCGCGGCTCGGCGGCGACGAGTTCGCGATCCTGGTCCATGCCGACGACGAGCGCACGATCGCGGCGATCGCGACCCGCCTGATCGCCGAGGTGGCACGACCCTACGCCTTGCCGACGGGGTTGGTCGTCCGGGTCGGCCTCAGCATCGGCATCGCGACGCGGCGCGACGCGGACACCGACCCGATGCTCCTCCTGCCGGAAGCCGATCAGGCCCTCTACGAGGCGAAGCGGGCCGGCAAGGGCACCTATCGCTGGTTCCAGCCGGCGAACGACGCCGACCTCTCCAGCCAAGTGCGAGAGCTTCGCGACATGCTCCCGAAGACCCAGACCGTCCGCGAGCACGGCTTCGAGGCCGGTCTCTCGGTCACGCGCGCCTAGAGATCGACGCGCGCCAGCCCCCCGGTCGACGCCGAACCGAGCGCCGCCTCACTTCACGTCGGGCGTCAGGTAGGAGGAGGTCGCCGGGCGGGCGGCACCGACGATCCCAAGTGCAGCCAGCTCGTCGGTGCGCCGGCGCGATGCCAGGATGTCGAGCACCGCGACGACCAGCCAGGGACACGCGATCCCGATGAAGAACGCCATCTCATCACCCTTGCTGATCCGGGCCGCCCGGCATCGAGAGCTGGATGATAGCCCGGCGCCGGGGCTTCGCAAGATGTCGTGCGGGTCGATACGGGTAATCAGACCCAGCCCTGAAGCTCCCGCCGCACCACGGTCTCGATCACCTTCATGCCGAGGTCGCTGTCGTTGAGGCAGGGGATGTAGGCGAAGCGCTCGCCGCCGTTGTCCTCGAAGTAGTGCCGGTTTTCGCCGTCGAGCTCTTCCAGCGTCTCCAGGCAGTCGGCGGTGAAGCCCGGCGCGACGATCGCCATGCGCTTCACACCGGATTTCGCGAGCGTCTGCACGGTCTCGTCGGTGTAGGGCTTGAGCCATTCCTCGTTGCCGAAGCGCGACTGGAAGGTCGTCCGCATCCGCTCGGTCGAGAAGCCGAGCTCTTCGCGGATCAGGCGGCCGGTCTTCACGCACTGGCAGTGATAGGGGTCGCCCTTGAGCAGGTAGCTCTTCGGCACGCCGTGGAACGAGGTGAGGATCACCTCCGGCTCGAAATCGAGCTTGGCCAGCCCCTCGCGGATCGAATCGGCCATCGCACGGATGTAGACGGGGTCGTCGTGGTACGGCGCCGAGACCCGCACGGTCGGCTGCCAGCGCATCTGCATCAGCGCCTTGAACGCCTGGTCGCAGGCGGTGGCCGAGGTCGCTGCGGCGTATTGCGGGTAGAGCGGCACCAGCAAAATGCGGTCGCAGCCCTGATCGAGCAGGGCCTGGATCCGCAGGGCGACCTCGGGCTTGCCGTAGCGCATCGCCCAGTCGACCACGACCTTGTCGCCCATCATCGCCTGCAGGCGCTCGGCCTGGCCGCGGGTGATGGTCTTGAGCGGGCCCTCGTCGCGCTCGTTGTTCCACACGCTCGCGTAGTCCTTGCCCTTCGGGCCGGGACGCTTGGTCAGGATGATCAGGTTGAGCAGCGGCCACCAGATCAGGCGCGGCACCTCGATCACCCGGCGGTCGGACAGGAACTCCTTGAGGTAGCGGCGCATCGGCCAGTAGCTCGTGCCCTCCGGCGTGCCGAGGTTCATCAGCAGCACGCCGACACGGCCCCAGCGGACCGGGGGGTGATCGGCCGGAAGGGTGCCCGCGCCGGCCGCACGGCTCGGCTCGACGGTGGAGACGGCCGACAGGGACGCCGGTTCGACGCGTTCGTTCATGGTGAGGTTCTCGGCCATGGCGGCCGCTTCCTGTCCTGGGCCGCCGGGCGCGCGGCGACGGTGAGGCCGCGCGCCCGCATGACGGCGGTGCTGTTGTGCGGGATCGGATATCTAACTAGAGCACGAAGCCTGCCAGCGAAGGTCCGGCCGACGAGAGCGCGACATGCAGTCTCCCCGCTACTTCCTGAACCACTTCATGCCGTTCACCGGCTACCCCTACACGGGGGCGCCCACGGCCTGCAATCTGTGCGGCTCGACGGAGAGCGTCACCGTGGCGGAGACCGATCGACGCCTGAAGACGCTGAAGTCGATCGCCTGCGCCGAATGCGGCCTGATCCGCACCGATCCGATGCCGACGCCGGCCGAGCTGGCGGATTACTACGCCCACGCCTACCGCGCCGACTACCAGCTCGCCTTCGCGGGCGGCCCGCCCCGGGTCCATCTCAAGCGCTCGACGCGCGAGGCGGCGTTCCGGGCGGAACTGCTCGCGCCGAAGCTGGTGCCGGGCGCCCGCCTGCTCGATTTCGGCTCCGGATCGGGCGAGTTCCTGGCCGCCGCCCGGGCTCGGGGCTGCGAGGCGATCGGCGTCGAGCCGGGCCGCGACTATTCCGCCTATGCCCGCGCGACGCACGGCGTCGAGGTGCTGGACGACGCCGCCGACGACCAGTTCGCACCGGGCACGTTCGACGTGATCACCACGCACCACGTCATGGAGCACCTGCGCGACCCGGCCGACGTGATGGAGCGGCTGGCACGCTGGCTGAAGCCCGACGGCGTGCTCTACGCCGCGGTGCCGAACATGGCCGCCACCGGCAAGCCGCCGCACGAGCGATTCCACTTCGCCCACGTCCACGGCTTCGTGCGCGACACCTTCGACCTCACCGCACGCCGCGCCGGCCTCGTGCCCGACACCAATTACTGGCGCGAGGATACGACGGTGGTCTACCGCAAGACCGATGCGCCGCCGGTGCCGATCCGCGCGCCCGGCCTCGCCCAGCGCCTCGCCGAGGAGCTGAAGCCGATGCCGGCCGCGGCCTACCTCGCTTCCGGCGCCTGGATCTGGCCGATGGTCCGACGCAACGCCAAGGCGGTGCGCGAGACCTTCTCGGCCCGCTAGGACATCGACTGCGGGCCGGCCGGGCTTCACCGCGCGCGAAGATGCTCCAAGGACCGTCGTGCGCGCGTCACGTCGGCGGGGGTAGGCTGGGCTTTTCCGCCAAGACGCAACGCCATGCCTCGCCCCAATCGCCGCCAGACCTTCGGTCTCGGCATCGGCGCCGGCCTTTCGGCCGGCCTGCCCGCCATCGCGAACGCGACCGAGCCCACGGCGCCCGAGCCGACGCTGACGCTGCTCCTCGTCAACGACGTCTACCTGATGGGCGAGGTCGACGGGCGCGGCGGGTTCGCGCGGCTCAATGCGATCGTGAAGGCCGAGCGCGACCGCGGTGTCCCGGTGCTCTACGCCCATGCCGGCGACACCCTGTCGCCCTCGCTGATGTCGGGGTTCGACAAGGGCGCCCACATCGTCGACCTGCTGAACCTCGCCCCGCCGGACGTGTTCGTCCCCGGCAACCACGAATTTGATTTCGGGCCCGCCGTCTTCCGCGAGCGCATGGCCGCCGCCGCCTTCCCGTGCTTCGCCGCCAACCTGCGGGACGGGTCCGGCCGGCCGTTGCCGAGCCTGCGCGATCGGCAGATGCTCACCCTCGGCGGCCTGCACGTCGGCGTCACCGGCATCGCGTTGGCCGCGACGCCGGAGAAATCCCAGAGCGGCGATCTGCGCTTCGGGCCCGAGCTGGAGACGCTGGCCGCGCAGGCCGAGGCGCTGCGCGCCGACGGCGCGGATCTCGTCGTGGCGATCGTCCACACCGCGCGCGCGACCGATCTCGCGATGCTGGCGGCGGGCCATGCCGACATCCTTTTGTCGGGGCACGACCACGACCTCGTGGTGCAGTACGACGGGCGCCGCGTGCTCGCGGAGTCGAGCAGCGACGCGCATTACGTCACCGCCATCGACATCCACGCCAGCGTCTCGACGGCGGGCGGCACGCGGCGCGTGACGTGGCGGCCGAGCTTCCGAATCCACGATTCGACAACCGTCGCACCCGATCCGGATACGCTGACCCTCGTGCGCAAGCTCGAGGGCGACCTGTCGCGCCGGCTCGACGTGCCGGTCGGCGAGACCGCCTATCCGCTCGACAGCCGCATCGTCTCCGTGCGCGCCCGCGAGGCGAGCTTCGGGAGCCTCGTCGCCGACGCGCTGCGGGAGGCGACGGGCGCCGACATCGCGGTGATGAACGGCGGCGGCGTGCGCGGCGACCGCCTGTACCCGGCCGGCACGATGCTGACGCGGCGCGACATCCTCACCGAGCTTCCGTTCGGCAACACCATCGTGTCGGTGGCGATCACCGGCGCCCAGGTCCGCGCGCTGCTGGAGGCGGGGTTTCGCGAGCTCGGCCGCCCGGCCGGCCGCTTCGCGCAGGTCTCGGGCCTGACCGTCCGCGTCGATCCCGATGCGCCGGCGGGCGACAGGATCGTCTCCGTCCGCGTCGGCGATGCGCCGCTGGACCCGGCCCGGACCTACCGGGTCGCCGCCAACAACTTCCTCTACGAGGGGGGAAACGGCTACGGCGTGCGGGCTCGGGGGCGGACCTTGATCGGCGCGACGGATGGCGGGCTCGTCGCCACCGCCGTGATCGATTATGTCGCCCGCCACGCCCCGATCACCGTGACCGAGGGCGAACGCATCCTGATCGGCCGATGACCGAACCGACCGTCTCCGCAGCGCTCGCCGCGTTCCGGCAAAGCGCATCCCCGTGGCTCGCCTTGCCGTTCTTCACGGAGGGCGCGGCGGATATAGTGGCGGCACGGGTCGACGAACGGATCGCGGCCGGCGCGAAGGTCTTGCCCGCGCCCGGCAACATCTTCGCCGCCCTGGCGCTGACGCCGCTGCCCGCGGTGAAGGTCGTGATCCTCGGGCAGGATCCGTATCCGACGCCGGGCGACGCCAACGGGCTCGCCTTCTCCTATGTCGGCTCCCGGCGCCTGCCGGCCTCGCTCAAGGTGATCCTGGCCGAGGTCGAGCCGGGCAAGGCCACGCGCGGCGACCTCACGGCCTGGGCGCACCAGGGGGTGCTGCTCCTCAACAGCGCGCTCACCGTCGAGGCGGGCCAGGCCGGGGCGCATCTTCGGTTCGGCTGGGCGAGGCTCGCCGACGAGGCGGTCGCGGCCGTCTCGGCGCGCGCCGAGCCCGCCGTGTTCCTCCTGTGGGGGGCACAGGCGCGGACGCGGGCCGCGCTGATCGACCGATCGCGACACGGCGTACTCGAATGCGGCCATCCGTCGCCGCTGAACCGGGCGCGCGACTTCCCCGGCTCGGACCCCTTCGGCCGGGCCAACGCGTGGCTCGCCGAGCATGGGTCGGCGCCGATCGCGTGGCCCCTTCCCTGACGGCTCCGTCCCGCAGCGTTACTGGGCGGGCTTCGGCGCCGGTGCCGGTTGCGCGGGCGTGTCGGCGCCGGCGGGCGGCGCGTCGGCTGCGGCCGGCAGCAGCACGTCCTTCGCGACCGTGCCTTCGGGGCCGTATTCGCCGGCGACGGCGAGGCACGCCTTCTCGCGATGCTGGGCCATGTCGTTCGACATCAGCGCAAACATCGACTGCACCCGGCCGCCGAACGGGCCGCGCGGGCTGACGTCGGCCGATCGGGTGCCCTGCTTGACCAGCAGCGCCTCGAAGGTGTCGGTCCCGATCCGATAGCCGCAGACGTTCGACGCCGCGAAGATGTAGGCCGCGAATTCCAGAGCCCGCGGGGCCGGGGCGTTGCGGATCTGCGCCGCGGCGGGCTGCGCGGCGAGACCGAGGCTCAGGAGGGCGGCCGCGGCGGCCGGCGTGGCGAACATGCGCATGGGCGAAAGTTTCCTCATCGTCGTCGACGACTTCTTGCGAGTCGTTGAGACGGGCGAGATACGCCGAACGGTGAACGCCGCCCAGGGGGAGCGGCCCGACGGATTGCCTCAGGCCGCGCAGGACAAAGGCGAAGGACGTTCGTGGTTAAGCATTACCTGCGTTGCAATCGATAGCGGCGTTTCTACCGCGTCACTGGCCGTCCCGGTCCCTCGTCTGCCTTGCGGAACCGCGGAACTTGTTTCGACTTGATCCTGCCCTACGCGGGGGTTCGAAGCCTGCTATTAACCGGTGGCGAGCAGATCGGAGTCCGACATCTTCCGCAATGAGCCGGACTGGACGCCGCATGCACTTCGCCCTCGACCACCGCGCAGAGCCAGATCCCGCCTTCGTGCCGCCGTCGCTGCGCCTCGCCGAACCGAGCGACGCACCCTCGGGCGAGCGCCGCAACCGCTACGCCCGCTGGGCCCTACACGACGGGCTGGGGGAGGGCGACGTCGTCGCCCTGCTGATGCGCAACCAGCCCGACGTGCTCGCGATCTGGCAGGGCCTCGGCTCCGTCGGCGTCACCGTGATGCCGCTCGACCTCACCCTGCGCGGGACCGCGCTCGCCCGGAACCTCGACGCGATCGGCCCGCGCCACCTGTTCGTCGACGCCGGCCTCGCGGAGACGCTGTGCAGCGTCCAGGGCCTCGTCTCGGTTCAGCCGCTGGTGTGGTGGCACGGCGGCGCCGACTTCGCCCGCATCGACCTCGAGATCGCCGAGTACGACGACGCCCCGCTCGCCCCGCAGGCGCTGCCGGCGCGCCGGGCCTGAGCCATCCTCGAAACCCGACGCGTCCGTGATAGGCTTGACCGGCCATCGAGACGGGAGCCAGGGCATGTCCTCGACCGCGCAGACCGACGCGCCGCTGCTGCTTCGCGCGGATGCCGAAGGCATCGCCACGCTGACGCTGAACCGCGGTCCGGCCCGCAACGCGCTGTCCCTCGGGCTGATGGCGGCCTTGCAGGATGCGCTCGACGCGATCGCCGAGGATCGAGCCGTGCGCGTCGTCGTGCTGCGCGGCGCCGGGCCGGCCTTCTGCGCCGGTCACGATCTCAAGGAGATGCGCGCGCATCCCGGGCGCGAGGCCGCGGCCGAGGTGTTCCGCGCCTGCTCCCGGCTGATGCTGGCGATCACCCGGCTGCCGCAGCCGGTGATCGCGCAGGTTCACGGCATCGCCACCGCCGCCGGCTGCCAGCTGGTCGCGACCTGCGATCTCGCGGTCTGCGCCGACGACGCCCGCTTCGCGACGCCCGGGGTCAACATCGGCCTGTTCTGCTCGACCCCGATGGTCGCGCTCTCCCGCGCGGTGCCGCGCAAGGCGGCGATGGAGATGCTGCTGCTCGGCGAGCCGATCGACGCCGCGGAGGCGTTGCGCATCGGCCTCGTCAACCGTGCGGTGCCGACCGCCGATCTCGATGCGACGGTGCAGGCGATGGCGATGCGCATCGCGGGCAAGTCGGCGCGGGTGGTGGCGATCGGCAAGGAAGCCTTCGGCCGCCAGGCGGAGCTCGGCCTCGAGGAGGCCTACGCCTACGCCGCCGAGGTCATGACCCGGAACATGATGCTCGCCGACGCCGACGAGGGCATCGATGCCTTCCTTCAGAAGCGCACGCCGCGCTGGCCGGCGTGAGCCGCGGTCGAGCCGCGCGGTTCGGCGCGCGAAACGTCCGTCAGCCGCGGCCGGCCGGAACCGGGAAGCGGCGCGCGAACCAGTCGCGCAGCACCGCGCGCTCGTAATACAGGCCGCCGGTCGAGAAGCGTGGGTTGGCCGTCAGCATGAAGTTGGGGTCGGTGACCGTATCCTCGCCGCTGGCGACCACCCGCTTGCCACGCCGCAGTGCGTAGGCGAGCCGGATCCGCGGCGGCGTGAAGTCCTGGACGATCCGCAGGCCACTCGGCGTGCCGAAGCCCGGCCGCTCGTACCCGGCGAGATCGATGTCGAGGACGGTGATGTCGAGGCTCTCGTCGGGGCCGAGGCGCCGGCTGCCGAGGTCCTGGAAGATCCGCGTCATCTCCGCCAGCGTCAGCCGCAGGCTCCGGCCGGAGGAGGCCCAACGGTCCTCCGCGTCGGTGAAGCGCTCCGGCGCGACGTAGCGCACGCCGACCTGCGCGACGGCGGGACCGCCGAGCGCGAGACCCGTCAGGGCTGCCAGGACGACGCGCCTCATTGCTTGGCGCGGTTGATCACGGCGAGCAGCGCGCGGGCGACCGGCTCGGTCACGTTGCGGCGGTACTTGCGGTGGACCAGCTGCCCGTTGTGGTAGACGTCGTGCTCGACGTAGAGCCGCTCGCCGTCCCACCGCACGATGTTGTCGGTCTCGGTCGTCTCCTCGACGCCGAGGTCGTCCCGAAGGATCGCGCTGCCGGTCTGGGTGAACATGCGCAGCTCCTCGCACCTTGATCGGGGATCGCCCGCGCAGACGATCCGTCCGTAGGGTCCACAATAGGCAACCGGCGCAGGCTGCGCCAGTTGCGGCACCGCTCCGGCCCCCGACAAGGACAGCTCGGCTTCGCGGTCGCGGGCATCTCAGCGGATCGTGATCTGATCCTTGATCTTGTCGTAGGTCGCGCGGCTGAGCACGCGCTTCGACAGCAACTGGTCGATCGTCGTGTAGGGCCGGCGCTGGATGATCGCCCGCCCGATGCTGCCGCCGCCACGCAACCCGTTCAGCTCCGCCAGCGATGCGGTGTTGAGGTCGACCAGCGCCAGCGCGCGCGGTCCGGCGCTGTCGCCGGCCTCGTTCACCTCCGCCTGACCGGTCGGTTGCGACTCCGGCACGGATTGCGAGAGAACCGGGGCTTCCGCGGTCGGCTGGGGTGCCGGAGCGGGTGTGGGCGCGGGATCCGGCGATACCGGCGGCGCGGCGAGGTCCGCTCGAGGCGCTGCGGGGGACGGGACCAGCGTCGGCGTCCCGACCTTTCGCGGCGCCGGGGCGACGGATGCCGGCGGCACGGAGACCGGCGGCGCCTGCGCCGGCGACGGTGCGTGCGGCAGAAAATACTGGATCAGGGCGGCGAGGCAGCCCGCGACGACCAGCAGAAGCGAGATCCGCAGAATCGTCGAACCGCTCAGCATCGCCCCTCCCATCCGTGTTGTTTGGCAAACGCTTGGCAAGTTTTGCAAACGCTTGGCAAGATAGAGACGTTGCGCTGCCGGAGCAAAGCACGGCGTAGACGATCGGGCCGGCCGTCAACAAGCGTCGGCGCGGAAGACCTTCGGACGGCTCGCGGGGCCTTCGGCATCGACGCCGGCTCCGCGCCGGCCCATACCCGCCGGGATGCCGACCGCCCGCCTCGACCCCGCCCTGGCCGCCCCGCTCGCCGCCGCCAGGCGACACATCTCCGAACGCTTCGGATCGCTGCGCTACCTGCCGGCCCTGTTCGCGCAGGTCCGCGCCGCGAGCCCGCGCCTGTTCGCCGCCAGCCTCGCCCTGCGCCTCGTCGGCGCCGGGCTGCCGGTGGCGACCCTGTGGCTCGCGAAGCTGATCCTCGACGCGATCGTCGCGGAACATGCCCGGCCGCGGGCGACGCCGATGAGCGTCGATGCGTGGCTCTCGGACCCGCACCTGTCGCGGCTCGCGGCCTTGGTCGCGGCCGAACTCGCCCTGGCGATCCTCTCCGACCTGATCGGACGCCTCAGCACGTTGGTCGACGGGTTGGTCGCCGACCTCTATTCCAACGCCGCCTCGCTCCGGCTGATGCGCCATGCGGCGGCCCTCGACCTCGCGCAGTTCGAGGACAGCGCACAGCAGGACCGGCTTGAGCGGGCGCGCCGGCAGGTCACCGGGCGCACCAGCCTGATCGCCCAGGTGTTCGGGCAGGGGCAGGCCCTGGTGACTTTGCTCTCGTTCGCCGCGGGCGTCGCGGTCTACACCCCGTGGCTGATCGTGCTGATCGCGGCGGCGCTGGTGCCGGCCTTCCTCAACGAGGCGCACTTCACCCGAGCCGGTTACCGCCTCGCCTGGATCCGCACCCCGGAACGGCGGCGGATCGACTACCTGCGCTACCTCGGCGCCAGCGTCGAATCGGCCAAGGAGGTCAAGCTGTTCGGCCTGAACGGCTACATCACCGACCTCTATGCCGGCCTCGCCGACAAGGTGGTGGCCGACAACCGCGCGCTGGCGATCCGCCGCGCCGGCTGGGGCGGCGCCTTCGCGGCGCTCGGCACGCTGGCCTACTACGCCGCCTACGCCGTCATCGTCTGGCGCACTGTGGCGGGCGGCTTCTCGATCGGCGATCTCGCCTTCCTTGCCGGCGCCTTCCAGCGCCTGCGCGGGCTGATCGAGGGCCTGCTGCTCGGGTTCACCCAGATCGCCGGGCAGACGCAGTACCTCGAGGACCTGTTCTCGTTCTTCGCGATCGCGCCGTCGATCCGCTCGCCCGAGACCCCGGCACCCCTGCCGGCGACGATCCGCCAGGGCCTCGCCTTCGAGGATGTCGGCTTCCGCTATCCCGGCGTCGACGCGTGGGCGGTGCGGCACCTGAGCTTCACCCTCGCGGCGGGCGAGACCCTGGCGCTCGTCGGCGAGAACGGGGCCGGCAAGACCACGATCGTCAAGCTGATGACCCGGCTCTACGACCCGACCGAGGGGCGCATCCTGCTCGACGGCCTGCCGCTGCAGGCCTACGACCTCGACGCGCTCCGCGGCCGCATCGGTGCGATCTTCCAGGATTTCGTCCGCTTCGACCTCACCGCCGGCGAGAACGTCGCCGTCGGGCGGATCGAGGCCCGGGACGATGCCGAGCGCATCGGCCGTGCGGCTGTGCGCGGCCTCGCCGACGCGGTCATCGCGCGCCTGCCGGCCGGATACGACCAGCCCCTCGGCAAGCGCTTCGACGGCGGCGTCGACCTGTCCGGGGGCCAGTGGCAGAAGATCGCCCTGTCCCGGGCCTACATGCGCGACGCCGAGATCCTGATCCTCGACGAGCCGACGGCCGCGCTCGACGCGCGCGCCGAGTACGACGTGTTCCGCCGCTTCCGCGACCTCAGCGCCGGGCGGGCCGCGGTGCTGATCTCGCACCGATTCTCCACCGTTCGGATGGCCGATCGCATCCTGGTGCTGGAGGACGGAAAGGTGCTCGAAGCCGGCACGCACGACGCGCTCGTCGCCCTCGGCGGACGCTACGCCGAGCTGTTCGAGCTTCAGGCGGCCGGCTACCGCTGATCCGGCGCCCGGCATTGCTCCGGGCCCGGCACCCACTACCTGCAGCCTGCGCCTCAACTTCGGCCGTCACCGCCTCGGGAGTTTTCACGATGCCACGCCACGCCACCGCCCTCGTCGCCGCGTTCCTCGCCGGCGCGGCCTGCTTCGGCGGCATGGCCCATGCGGCGCCGGCCACGCCCGACGCCTCGGCCAAGCCGGCGCCCGAGGCGGCAAAGCCCGAGGATCCGAAGCCCGGAAAGCCCGAGCCGGTGATCCTCGCCAACCACAAGGCGGTCTACGACCTGTCGCTCGCCTCCACCGGCGGGACCCGGGCGGTCGAGAGCGCGCGCGGGCGCATCGTGATCGAGTTCAAGGGCGACTCCTGCCGCGGCTACACCATGCAGACCCGCCAGGTGACGGTGCTCGAATCCGGCGAGAGCGGCAGCCGGACCTCGGACCTGCGCAACACCACCTTCGAGGGCGGCGAGGCCCGCGATTTCCGCTTCCGCACGGTGACGGTGCTGAACGGACAGCCGAGCCCGGCCGTCGACGGCACCGCGGATGCGAGCGGCGACGCGTTCAAGGTCCGGCTCAAGGAGCCGAAGAAGGACCAGTTCACCGCCGCCGGCCCGGTGCTGTTCCCGAGCCTGCACATGCGCCGCCTCGTCCAGGCCGCGCGGGCCGGCGACACCACGATGTCGGCCAAAGTGTTCGACGGGTCGGACGACGGCCGCAAGGTCTACGACACCCTGGCCGTGATCGGCCGCCGTGCGACGGCGCCGGCGAACGCCGCCGCGTCGGACCGCGACAAGCCGCTGCACGAGGGTGCGATGGCCGCCGTGCCGCACTGGCCGGTGACGCTGAGCTACTTCACGCAAGGGGAGGGCGAGCGCACGCCGATCTACACCCTTACCTTCGACCTCTACGAGAACGGGGTCAGCGGCGCGCTCAAGCTCGACTACGGCGACTTCGCGATCCTCGGCGACATGACCCGCCTCGAGCTCGACAAGGCGCCGGACAAGCCGTGCGCCCCGTAGCCGGCACGCGGCCCTTTAGAACTCGTCGGATTGTTGCGGCGAGAGCCGTCGCCACGCCGCCGCGATGCGCTCGGGCTTGATGTCGAGCCCCTGCGCGCAGGCGAGCAGCACCGGCTCGTCGCCCATGACGTGGTCGAGCACGCCGACGAGGAAGGCCGGGTCGGACAGCGACGCGCGGACGTCCTCGGGCGACAGCCCGGTCGCGTTGAGGAACGGGAACAGGCGGTCCTCGTCGGCGACCATCCAGCCGAGCACGTCGACGGCCAGGTTGTGGTCGGCGGCGGTGGCTCGCGTCGACCCATCGTCTTGAAGTGATTTGCGATTCATCAACATCTGTCGCTTACAAAGGCGTGAGGTCGGGTAACGTCCCGTAAAGGACGCGCGGCGGCACCGGGATCGAAGCGTGATGACGAAAACGGTGTTGATCGTCGAGGACAACGAACTGAACATGAAGCTCTTCAACGACTTGTTGGAGGCCCACGGTTACGCGACCCTCAAGACGGCCAACGGCATCGAGGCGATCGAGCTCGCGCGTGCCCACCATCCCGACCTGATCCTGATGGACATCCAGCTTCCCGAGGTTTCGGGGCTCGAGGTGACCAAGTGGCTCAAGGAGGACGACGACCTCAAGCACATTCCCGTCGTCGCCATCACCGCCTTCGCCATGAAGGGGGACGAGGAACGCATTCTCGAGGGCGGTTGCGAGGCATATTTGTCCAAACCGATCTCCGTCGCGAAGTTTTTGGCAACGGTTCGCACGTATCTTGCCGACAAGTAGGGTCCGGATCGAGCCCTCGACGGCGCCTGCGATCGCCCGCTGAAACCTTGTGCGAGGAACGATGTCGGCCCGCGTCCTGATCGTCGACGACCTCTTCCCGAACGTGAAGCTTCTCGAAACGAAGCTCGCGCTGGAATACTTCGACACCGTCGCGGCCATGAACGGCCCGGACGCGATCGCGATCTGCGAGAAGGGCCTGTGCGACCTCGTCCTCCTCGACGTGATGATGCCCGGCATGGACGGGTTCGAGGTCTGCCGCATCCTCAAGAACAACCCGCTCACCGCGCACCTGCCGGTGGTGATGGTCACGGCCCTCGACCAACCCTCGGACCGCCTGAAGGGCCTCGACGCCGGCGCCGACGATTTCCTGACCAAGCCGATCGACGACACCGCGCTGTTCAGCCGCGTCCGCAGCCTCGTGCGCCTGAAGGCCGTGACCGACGAGCTGCGCAGCCGCGCGCTCGCCTCGCGCGAGTTCGGCATGGGCGACCCGCTGGCTCTCGCCACCGCCGAGACCGGCCTCAACGCCAGCCTGCTGCTGGTCGAGGATCGGCGCGGCTCGGCCGAGCGGATGGCGGCGGCGCTCGGCCAGTTCCACGCGGTCACGCTCGAGACCGATCCGCAGGCGGCGATCCACGTGGCGGCCGAGGGCGGCTTCGACCTCGTCCTGGTCAGCCTCGACCTCGAGGGCTTCGACGGGCTGCGCCTGTGCAGCCAGCTGCGCAACCTGGAGCGGACCCGGCAGGTGCCGCTGATCATGCTGGCCGAGGCGCATGACCGCGCCCGCATCGTGCGCGGCCTCGATTTCGGTGTCCACGACTACCTGCTCCGCCCGATCGACCGCAACGAGCTGGTCGCGCGGGTCCGCACCCAGATCCGCCGCAAGCGATTCTCCGAGGTTCTGCGCAGCGCGGTGCAGGCGTCGATGGAGATGGCCGTCACCGACGGGCTCACCGGACTGCACAACCGGCGCTACCTCGACAACCACCTCGCCGGCCTGTTCTCCGATCCGCGGCTGCGCGAGCGCCCGGTCGCCGGGCTGATCCTCGACATCGATCACTTCAAGGCGATCAACGACACCCACGGCCACGAAGCCGGCGACGAGGTGCTGCGCACCTTCGCCGACCGCGTCCGCCTGCACACCCGCACCATCGACATCGTCGCCCGCTACGGCGGCGAGGAGGTGGTCATCATCCTGCCCGATGCCGGCCTCGCCGAGGCCCACGCCATCGCCGAGCGCATCCGCGAGCGGATCGAGGGCATGCCGTTCTCGATCCATCGCGACACACGCAGCGTCCCCGTCACCGTGTCGATCGGCGTCGCGACCCGTCAGCCCGAGGATGTCGGCCCCGGCGAGATGCTGAAGCGCGCCGACCTCGCGCTCTACCGCGCCAAGGCGCTGGGGCGGAACCGCGTCGAGGCCCAGGCGGCCTGACCCGTCCGATCGTCGCCGGATTCGGCGCGCACGCTTGGAACGGACGCATCCCTGCGGCGAAGGTCCGCCGGTTGACACCCGTCCGCGCTTCGCCAACACCCTGCGCCGTTCGCGGCCGGGGCCTTCGGCACCAGCGCCGCAGCCGCACCGGCCTTCGGATGGGAGTACTGTGACGACGATGGCGGCGATGCGCTCCTACCTCGATTTCGAGAAGCCCGTGGCCGAGCTTGAGGCGAAGCTCGAGGAACTCCGCGCCGTCGGCGCCCGCGACGGCGCCGTCGCGATCAGCGAGGAGGTCGGGCGGCTGGAAGCGAAGGCGGCGCAGGCGCTGGCCGAGATCTACGCCAACCTCACCCCCTGGCAGAAGACCCAGGTCGCCCGGCATCCGCAGCGGCCGCACTTCGTCGACTACTGCACCGGGCTGATCGAGGATTTCACGCCGATGGCCGGCGACCGCGGCTTCGGCGAGGACGCGGCGATCGTCGGCGGCATGGGGCGCTTCCGCGGCCGGCCGGTCTGCGTGCTCGGCCAGGAGAAGGGCGCGACCACCGAGACGCGCCTGCGGCACAATTTCGGCATGGCCCGCCCGGAAGGCTACCGCAAGGCGGTGCGCCTGATGGAGCTCGCCGACCGGTTCGGGCTGCCGGTTCTGGCCTTCGTCGACACCGCCGGCGCCTTCCCCGGCATCGAGGCCGAGGAGCGCGGCCAAGCCGAGGCCATCGCCCGCTCGACGGAGGCCTGCCTCGGCCTCGGCGTGGCGAACGTCGCGCTGGTGATCGGGGAGGGCGGGTCGGGCGGCGCCATCGCGCTCGCCACCGCCAACCGCGTCCTGATGATGGAGCACGCGATCTACGGCGTGATCTCGCCCGAGGGCGCCGCCTCGATCCTGTGGCGCGACCAGGGCCGTGCGCCCGACGCCGCCACCGCCATGAAAATCACCGCGCAGGACCTGATGCGGCTCGGCATCATCGACACCATCGTCCCCGAGGCGACCGGCGGCGCCCACCGCGACCGCGCCGGCGCCATCGCCGCGGCGGGCGACTCCCTGGCCGGCGCGCTGGCCGAGTTCGACGGCGTGGCCCCCGACGAGATCCGCGACCGCCGCGCCCGCAAGTTCCTCGAGATCGGCCGGCGCCTGTGAGCCGGCCGGAACCCGGCGGCCCCTACGGCACCGGCTTCCTGCGCGGGCTCGGACGCAGGCTCGGCGGCCTGCTCGGCAGCGAGCGCGAGCCCGGCCCGGTCAACCACGTCTCCCTGGGCGCCCATTGCCAGATGGCGCACGTGCTGAAGACGCTCGGGTTGCGTACCTGGTCGGGGCCGTTCGACTGGATCTTCACCATGCCGGGGATGGTTCGCGACTGCCTCGCCGACGACTTCGCCGCGCTCCTGGATCGATCGCAGCTCGAGACCATCCCCCTGGACGAGCGGCAGGGCGAGGGCATCTGGCGCGGGCGCCACCGGCTGTATCGCGAGCGCTACGGGCTCGCATGCGTCTTCAACCACCACGACCCGGCCTCGGACGAGGCCGACTTCCGCTTCCTCGCCGAAGGGGTCCGCCGCCTGCGGATCGCCCTGTCGAACCCGGTCGCCGAGAACCGATTCTGGCTGTTGACCCACCTCCACACGCCGCCCGAGGTCGCCTACGGCATCTGTGACGTTTTGGCACGGCGGGGATCGGGGAACCATTTAACCTTTCTGCAGCACGTGCCGGGCAGCCCCGCGAGGCGCGTCGTGGCGGCCGAGCCGACGCGCCCCGACCTGCGCTGGCTGACGGTCGAAACTTCTTCCGCATCAGTCGGTTTGCGCCTGGCCGACCCGGTCGACGACGCGTTCCTCGTCGACCTGATCGCGGCGGAGTCGCGGCGCACCCTGCGCCCGTCCCCGTGATCCACATCGGGGCCGGTGGCGCCGAGGTCGGCGGGGGGCGGATCCTTGCGGTAACGGAGGCGTAAGCTTACCAAAGCTAGAGAGTGGGGGAGTGACGCACGACGGCTGCCAACAAGGCCCGCGCGCGGTGTGTTCGAGGACGAGGTTCCCCCATGGCTGTGCGCCGGTTCGCCGTTGCAAGTCTCCACAGAGCGTCCCGCCTGATCGCGCCCGTGGCCGTCGCGGCCGCCCTGTCCCTCGGCGGCTGCCAGGACGGGATGATCAACGGCGCCTCGACGCGCTCGCTCACGCCGATCCCGCCCCAGACCCTGTCCCTGATGCAGACCAAGGGGATGCAGCAGAGCGACCCGATCCTGATCCGCGCCTACAAGAAGGAAGCGGAGATGGAGGTGTGGAAGCGCGGGACCGACGGTCGCTACGCGCTCCTGAAGATCTACCCGATCTGCCGTTGGTCGGGCCAGCTCGGGCCCAAGCGCAAGCAGGGCGATCGCCAGGCGCCGGAGGGATTCTACACGATCACCCCGGGCCAGATGAACCCGAACTCGTCCTACTACCTTTCCTTCGACACCGGTTTCCCGAACGCCTACGACCGGGCGAACGGCAGCACCGGCAACTACCTGATGGTCCACGGCACCTGCTCGTCGGCCGGGTGCTTCGCGATGACCGACGCGTCGATGTCGGAGATCTACGCGGTCGCTCGCGAGGCCTTCGCCGGCGGCCAGCGCGCGTTCCAGTTCCAGTCGTATCCGTTCCGGATGACGGCACAAAACATGGCCAAGTACCGGAACGACCCGAACGCTCCGTTCTGGCGCAACCTCAAGGAGGGCGCCGACTATTTCGAGGCCCTGCGCGACGAGCCGAAGGTCGGGGTCTGCGGCACCAAGTACGTGTTCGGCGGCGCGGATGCCGCCGCCGGCTCGTGCACGCCGAAGGTCGATCCGCTCGTCGCCGAGAAGCGCACCCACGACAACCAGGAGATCACCGAGCTCGTCGCCAAGGGCACGCCGGCGACGCGGGTGGTCTACGACGACGGCGGCGGCAACCCGGTGTTCCGCGCCGAGCAGACCACCGCCTTCGCCAACCTCGGCGGCACCGAGACCGAGCTGCCCTACAGCGCCAAGGATTACGGCCGGCACAACCTCGGCGACGTCAGCCGGCCGGAGAGCCTGGCTGCCGGCCCGCGCGAGATCGAGGTCGACGCCAAGGGCCGTCCGGTGATGCTCGCCGCCGCGCCCGAGGCGCCGATCCCGACCAAGGCCGCAGCGTCAGCCCTCGCCAAGGGCGGCAAGGCGGATGCGAGCAAGCCCAGCACTGCCAAGCCCGATGCGGCGAAGCCCGCCACGCGGACGCTGATGGCCAAGCAGCCCGACCCCAGCGACGATGGGGTCAAGGAAGCCGCGAAGGCCAAGCCGGCGCGAATCACGGTCGCCGGCGCTGACGACGATCCGGGCACCTACCGGACGCTGCTCGGCAAGGTCTTCGACAAAGACGCAACGCCGACACCCGCGACGCCGACGGCGGACGCGGTCGTCGCCGAGCCGGTGAAGGTCGCCGCGCAGACCGTCAAGGTGGCTCACGCCGCGCCGCGCCCGGTGCGCAAGGTGACGACGACCGCGCTTCGGACGGACAAGCCCGAGAAGCCCTGACCGATCGCGACGCGCTCGGTCGAACGAAGACAGCCGCCGGTCGCGCGACCGGCGGCTGTCTTCGTTTCGGCGATGCCGCTCAGAGCAGAGGGCGGTCGCGGTTCATCAGCCAGAGCGCGTGGATCATGCCGGGCAGGCCGAACATCAGCGTCAGGACGATGTTGAGGAGGAACTGCAGGCCGATGCCGTTGGTCACGAGCACGGCGATCGGCGGCAGGAAGATCGCAAGAAGGATGCGGACGAGCGTCGACACGGGAACTCCGGGTATGCAGCGAGTGTTGGCGATGCAACGAAGCTAGGCCGTTTCCGTTCCAGCAGCCGGCGGGGGATCTCCTCGGCGTCCCGTGCATGCGCCGGCCACATCCCCGCCGCGAACCGCCCCGATGAGGCGGCCCGTGCGGCCCTTCCCGTCGGAGGTGTTCCCGCGCCGCCAAGGGCGTTCCCGTGACAGCACCGATCCGGCCCCATCCGCCCGAAGGCCAGGCGATCCCGCGCGCGCGTCCCTGGACCGGGCCGGGCTTCGTCGAGTTCGTGGCGATCGTCGCGCTGATGATGGCGGTGACCGCGATCTCGATCGACAACCTGCTGCCGGCCTTCCCGGCGATCCAGGCCCGTTTCGGCGTCGTCGACCCGAACCACCTGCAATGGCTGATCTACGTCTACATGATCGGCTTCGGCTCGGCCCAGATCGTCTACGGCCCGGTCTCCGACGCCCTCGGGCGACGTCCCGTGCTGATCGGCAGCCTGCTGGTCTACGTCGCCGGAACCCTGCTCGCGATGGTCGCGCCGTCGTTCGGATGGCTGCTCGCCGCCCGCGTGATCCAGGGGCTCGGTGCGGCCGGCGGCCGGGTGCTCTCGACCGCGATCGTGCGCGACCGCTTCGCCGGGCGCGAGATGGCGAGCGTGATGTCCTTCACCATGATGGTGTTCCTGATCGTGCCGATGATCGCGCCGGCGATCGGCGGGGCGATGCTCGCGCTCGGCTCCTGGACCTACGTCTTCGTCTCGATGCTCGCGCTCGCAGGGCTGCTCGCGCTCTGGTTCCTAGCGCGCATGCCCGAGACGCTGCATCCGGAATACCGCCGGCCGCTCTCCTTCGCCGCGACGGGGCAGGCCCTGCGGACCACGCTCGGCTGTCGCGTCGCGATCGGCTACGCCACCGCCCTCGGCCTGCTCACCGGCTGCATCATGGGCTATGTCGGCTCGGCCCAGCAGGTGTTCGACACCGGGCTCTACCACCTCGGCGCGCTGTTCCCCCTGGCCTTCGGGCTGGTCGCGGGCGCCATGGGCGCGGCGACCCTGGTCAACGCCCGGGTGGTGGGCCGCCTCGGGATGCGGGCGCTGTCGCATGCGGGGCTGACAACCTTCGTCGCGGTGGCGCTCGGGCAGGTCGCGATCGGGCTCGCCTATGGCGGGCACCCGCCGCTGGCGCTGTTCCTCGCGGTGCTCGCCGGCAACCAGTTCCTGATCAGCTTCGCGATGCCGAACTTCAACGCGCTCGCCCTGCAGCCGCTCGGCGCGATCGCCGGCACGGCCTCCTCGTTCCTCGGGTTCTACACGACGATCCTCGGCGCGCTCTGCGGCTTCGCGATCGGCCAGTGCTTCGACGGCACGACCCTGCCGATCGCCTTCGGCTATGCCGGGCTCGGCGCGGCCGCACTCCTCGTGGTGGCGTGGACCGAGCGCGGACGCCTGTTCCGCGGCGGCGTTTCCGGTTGAGCGCGGGGGCGACTTAACCCGGTCTTCAGCGGTGCGGACGACGATGCCGTCCTCGCCTCAGACCACCGGAGACCACCCGTGATCGCCCGAGCCCAGGACGGACTGCTTCTCGCCGCGCGCCTTCTGCTGGCGGCCGCGCTGCTGCCGACCGGCATCGCCCGCGCCCTCAACGTCTCCGGTTTCGCGCTGACGCTGGCCGGCGCCGGCGTGCCGGCCCCGAACGCGGTGGCGACGCTCGCCGTCGTCGTGCAGGTGTTCGGGCCGCTCGCGCTGATCGTCGGCGTGCTGCCGCGGATCACCGGCGTCGCCCTCGCCGGGTTCGCCGGGCTCACGGCGATGCTGCTCCACGCCTTCTGGCAGTTCTCCGGCCCGGCGGCCGCGGCCGAGCGCACGCTGCTGCTCGCCGACCTCGGGCTCGCCGGCGGCTTCCTGATCTACGCGCTCGCCGGACCCGGCGCCTGGAGCTGGCAGGGCTGGCGCGCCGACGCGACCGGCCGCCCAGCGGCGAAGCCCGCAGCGAAGCCCGCCGCCAGGGGCGCCCCGAAGGCGAGCGCCAACGCGAACCGGCCGCGCCGGGCCAAGGCCGCCTGAGGCGGCCGCGCCGGAGCATGCGCTCCGAGCGGCCTACCGCGACCCCAGGGCGACCAGGCCGAGATGCCCGGCGATCCCGAGGAACGCCACGAAATTGATCCCGAAGACGCGTCCGCGCAGCTTCACGTCGTCGGTCAGGGTCTGCACCGCCGTGTGCACGACCCGGCCGGCGACGAACAGCCAGGCGCAGGCGACGTCGAACCGCCCGACCTCGCCGAAAGCCGCCAGAAGCGCAACGCAGCCGACCATCAGCACCGGCAGCTCGAACTGGTTGGCGAGGTTGCGGGTGATCCGCGCGATCGGCCGCGGCTCGTCGCGACCGAGGACGAAGGCGTCGTACGCGACCTCGCCGCGGCTCACAGCGCGCAGGCGCGCCACGGACAGCCAGACGTAGAGCGCCACGATCAGCCCGATCTGAACGATCAGCGGTTGCAGGATCGAGACGTTCACGCGCAGCCTCCGCGAGCGGACCGTGGGAGGGGAGCCTGCACCTATGGCCGGCCCGGTGCGGCGGCGGGCGCGGCACGCGCGATCATCCGGCCCGAGACCTCGGCGCCGGCATCCGGCGCGAGCTGGCGGAAGGCGAAGACCGAGACCGCCGAGATCAGCGCGACGGCGAAGAAGGCCGGGCCGAAATCCGCCGCCATGATCGCGCTGCGGCCATGCCATTCGGCGGCGCCTTCGAGCGCCAGGGCGCCGAGCGTCACGCCGAGGCTCAAGGAGATCTGCTGCGCGACGCTGGCGAGGCTCGTGCCCGCGCTCATCTCTGACTTCTCGAGGTCGGCGTAGGCGATGGCGTTCACGCAGGTGAACTGGATCGAGCGCAGGCAGCCGCCGAGAAACAGGATCCCGAGCATCAGCCAATGCGGGGTGTCGGCGGTGTAGAGGCCGTTCACCGCGAGGAAGAGCGCGGCGAGGACGGCGTTCGCCACCATCACCGGTCGGAAGCCGTAGCGGCGCAGGATCCGCGGGCCGATCGTCTTCACGAACATCGCGCCGGCCGCCGCGGCGAAGGTGATCAGCCCCGATTGCAGCGGATCGAGCCCGAAGCCGACCTGGAGCATCAGCGGCAGCAGGAACGGGATCGCGCCGGTACCGATGCGGAACAGGCTGCCGCCGACCACCGCGATGCGGAAGGTCGGATGACGCATGAGGTCGAGGCGCAGGATCGGATGCGCCATCCGCCGCGAGTGCCGGAAGTAGAGCGCGAGCAGCACCGCGCCGCCGCCGAGGCTCGCCCAGGACATCCAGGCCGGCAGCAGGTGGCGGCCGGTCGAGGCCAGCCCCAGCATCAGCGCGGCGAGCCCCGGCCCGAGCATGGCGAAGCCGACGAGATCGAGCGGCGGGCGCTCGGGCTCGCGCACGTCCTCGAAGAACAGGGTCGCGAGCACGATCCCGACGATGCCGATCGGAATGTTGATGAAGAAGATCCAGCGCCAGTCGAGATAGGTGGTGATCAGGCCGCCGAGCGGCGGCCCCATGATCGGGCCGATCAGCGCCGGGATCGTCAGGTAGGCCAGCGCCGAGACGAGCTCGGCCTTCGGCACGCTGCGCAGGATCACCAGGCGGCCGACGGGCACCATCATCGCGCCCCCCAAGCCCTGTAGGAACCGGGCGCCGACGAAGCCGGCGAGCCCGCTCGAGACGGCGCAGGCGACGGAGCCCGCCATGAACACCGCGATCGCCGCGCGGAACACCGTGCGCGATCCGTAGCGGTCGGCCATCCAGCCGCTGATGGGGATGAAGATCGCCAGGCTGACGAGGTAGGCGGTCAGCGCGAGCTTTGGGGCGATCGGGTCCTCGCCGAGGCTCTGAGCGATGGTCGGCAGCGCCGTGGCGATCACCGTCGAGTCGGTGTTCTCCATGAACAGGGCGGTGGCGACGACGAGGGGGACGATCTGGGATGCGCGCATCGGGCCGGGCAAGCGTTCGGGGCACCCGGCATCGTGGCGACGGCCGGGCGTGCGGCGCAGCGCTTGACACGGGATGTGCGCCCGGTCGATCCGTGGCGGATCGGCCACGCTTTGTTTCCGAACATGGCTGAACCGCGCCGCAACCCTTCCGAGCAGGCCGGATCGGCCTTAAGCTTTACGGTAACGATGCCGTGTCCCCGCGCGGCGCCCCGCTCCTCGGCGGCGGCGCCCGGGACGACGCGGCGACACCCGCGAAAGTGACAGGATGCTTCGTCCGTCGACACTGCCCCGATCGCTGCCGCGGCTCGTCGCCGCGTCCGCGGTGATGTTCGTCCTCGGCGCCTGCGGCACCGTGCTCCTCAACGATGTCGGCTCGCTCAGCCGCTACGACCGGCTCCGGGCCAGCACCGAGGCCTCGACCACGGCGCGCCTCTACGCCGACGCCGACGCGCTCGCCCGGACCAGGACCGTCCGGATCATCCCGACGCAGTTCCCGGCCAACGTCTCCGGTGCGGTCGGCATCAGCGAGGCGGAGCGCCGGCTGGTCGCCAACAACGCCGACCGCGCGCTCTGCTACGAGCTGTCGCTGCGCTACGACGTGGTGTCGAGCCGCAACGCCGACCTGACCGTGCGCGCCCAGGTGACCCGCGTCGACCCGACCGACCTGATCGGCGCCGGCGCCACCATCGGCACCTCCGCCGCCGTCACCGTCGCCGGCCAGGTCGGCATCGGCTTCGCCGAGGGCCTCGGGCGCATCCCGATCCCGCGGGTGCCGATCGGGCTCGGAAGCCTCACCGTCGAGGCCGAGGCGCTCGACCGCCGCCACGAGCAGCGGGCGGCGATGGTCTGGGGCGGGGCGGCCAACTCGTTCACGAGCCAGCCGCGCTACTCGCACATCAGCGACGCCTACGATCTCGCCGGCGATTTCGGCCAGGATTTCGGGTTCTACCTCGCCACCGGCGAGGACCCGTTCAAGGCGCCGCTGACCCTGCCGAACTGGAACCGCATCCGGGTGACCACGCTCGGCGAGGCGCCCCTCGACCCCGATTGCGAAGCGTTCGGCCGGGCGCCCGGCCTCGATGGGATCCTCACCGACTACATCGGCCTGCCGCCGGACTATTCCGACAAGGGGCCGCGCGTCCGCTGAGGCGGGAAGGGCGGTCGCGGACGCCATGCGGCGGACGCAACCGGCCCACGCGGGGTTTATCCCGTGCCGCGCCGGGTTGCCGCCTTTGCGGGCACCCCACCGCATGATACTGGCCCGTGCCAACCCGCTCCATGCCGAACCCGATCTCGCGTCGGCCCGGCAGCCCTTCAGGACCGTTGGCTCATGGCCCGTATCAGCTCCGCTTCGATCATCGAGGGCCTGACCTTCGACGACGTCCTCCTGCGTCCGGCCGCCTCGTCGGTGATGCCGACCGAGGTCAACGTCGCGACGCAGCTGACGCGCACCATCAGCCTGAACCTGCCGATCGTCGCCTCGGCGATGGACACCGTCACCGAGGCGCCGATGGCGATCGCCATGGCCCAGAACGGCGGCCTCGGCGTCATCCACCGCAACCTCGAGCCGGCGGAGCAGGCCGAGCAGGTCCGCCTCGTCAAGAAGTACGAGTCGGGCATGGTGCTCAACCCGATCACCATCCATCCCGACGAGACCCTGGCCGACGCCTTCGAGGTGATGAAGGCCAACCGCATCTCCGGCATCCCGGTGGTCGAGCGCGGCCCGAACGGCTCGCGCGGCAAGCTCGTCGGCATCCTCACCAACCGCGACGTGCGCTTCGCGACGCATCCGGCCCAGCCCGTCTCCGAGCTGATGACCCGCGACCGGCTGATCACGGTGCGCGAGGGCGTGACGCAGGACGAGGCCAAGCACCTCCTGCACCAGTTCCGGATCGAGAAGCTGCTCGTGGTCGACGACCACTTCCGCTGCATCGGCCTGATCACGGTCAAGGACATCGAGAAGCAGGTCACCTACCCGAAGGCGGTCAAGGACGAGCAGGGCCGGCTGCGGGTCGCGGCGGCCACCACCACCGGCGACCAGGGCTTCGAGCGGGCCGAGCGCCTGATCGATGCCGGCTGCGACGTGATCGTGGTCGACACCGCGCACGGCCACTCGATCAAGGTGCTCGACAGCGTGCGCCGGGTGAAGCAGCTCTCCAACGCCGTGCAGGTCATCGCCGGCAACGTCGCGACCCGCGAGGGCACGCAGGCGCTGATCGACGCGGGCGCGGACGCGGTGAAGGTCGGCATCGGGCCGGGCTCGATCTGCACCACCCGCATCGTCGCCGGCGTCGGCGTGCCGCAGCTCACCGCGATCATGGAGGCGGTCGAGGCCGCTCACGACGCCGGCATCCCGGTGATCGCCGACGGCGGCATCAAGTATTCCGGCGACCTCGCCAAGGCGATCGCCGCCGGCGCCTCGGTGGCGATGCTCGGCTCGCTGCTCGCCGGCACGGACGAGGCCCCCGGTGAGGTGTTCCTGTACCAGGGCCGCTCCTACAAGAGCTACCGCGGCATGGGCTCGGTCGGCGCGATGGCCCGCGGCTCGGCCGACCGCTACTTCCAGGCCGAGGTCAACGACACCCACAAGCTCGTGCCCGAGGGCATCGAGGGGCAGGTGCCGTACAAGGGCCCGGTGGCGGCCGTCCTGCACCAGCTCGCCGGCGGCCTGCGCGCCGCCATGGGCTATGTCGGCGCCCCGAGCGTGCCGGAGTTCCAGGAGCGCGCGCAGTTCATCCGCATCACCAATGCCGGCCTGCGCGAGAGCCACGTCCACGACGTGACGATCACCCGCGAGAGCCCGAACTACCCCTCGCGCACCTGAGGCGGGGCGGCGTCACGGGCGGGTCCGGCGGGAAACGGTGTTTCGGAGAGCGACGATGCGGGTGCTGGTGGTCGGGGCCGGGGCGACCGGCGGCTATTACGGGGCGCGGCTCGCGGAGGCCGGGCGCGACGTGACCTTCCTCGTCCGCCCGGCGCGCGCGGACAAGCTCGCGGCGAACGGGCTCGTCGTGGAAAGCAAGCTCGGCGACCTGCATCTCGCCGCGCCCAAGACCGTCACGGCGGCCGCGCTGCCCGCGGCCGGCGGCTTCGACCTCGTCCTGCTCTCGTGCAAGGCCTACGACCTCGCCGGCGCCCTCGACGACCTCGCGCCGGCGGTGGGGGAAGGCACCGCCATCCTGCCGATCCTCAACGGGATGGCGCATCTCGACGCGCTGGACGCGCGCTTCGGCGCGGCCAGCGTGCTCGGCGGCTCCTGCGCCATCGCGGCGACGCTGGGGCCTGAGGGCGCAATCCGCCACATGAGCGACTTCTGCACGCTGACCTTCGGCGAGCGCGACGGCTCCCGATCCGAGCGCTGCGACGCGATCGAGACGCTGATGCGGGACGTGAAGTTCCAGCCGCGCCTGTCCGACAGGATCGTGCTGGAGATGTGGGAGAAGTGGGTGTTCCTCGCCACGCTGGCCGGCGCGACCACCCTGATGCGCGGCACCGTCGGCGACATCGTCGGGGCCGAGGGCGGCCGCGACTTCATCGCCGGCCTGCACGACGAATGCCTCGCCATCGCCGCGGCGAACGGATTCGCGCCGCGCGAGAAGGTGGCGGCCCAGGCCCGGACCATGCTGACCACGGAAGGCGCGCCGCTCACCGCCTCGATGCTGCGCGACATCGAGGGCAGGGGCCGGATCGAGGCCGACCACGTCGTCGGCGACCTGATCGCCCGCGGGCGCTCGGTCACGCCGGACACCGCGCTGCCACATCTCGAGCGGGTCTTCACCGGCCTCAAGACCTATGAGCGCCGCCGCGCCCGCGAACAGGCGGCCTGAGATCTCGGCCCGCGCGGGCCGAGATCCGGATATCCTTCAGTAGCGCGGGCCGGGAGGCGGGGGCGGGTTGCCGTATTCGAGCTGCGTCTTGGCATCGAGCGGGCGCCGCGGCGGCGGCGTCAGGTCGGGAGCGGCCGGTGCGGTGGAGCAGGCGGCGACCGCCAACATCAGGATGCCGGCGAGGCTGAGGTGGATCACGGGCGACATGGGTTCTTCCGGCCTTCGCGACGGCGGGTTCCGTCGGAGCCTGCAGGTCTGAGCGCCGATCGTGCCGGAAGCTCGGCCGTATCGTGTCCGCGGCGCGGGTTAAGCGTGGCCGTATCGTGGCCGCGCGGATTTCCTTCGACAGGCGGGGCGCTGCGGGTCTATCGCGCTCGCGACACGCCTTCATCCGCCAAAGGAGACCGTCCTGACTCCAGCCGCCCGCTGCGCCGCCGCCATCGAGGTGCTCGCCGACATCGCCGGTCGTCGCCGACCGGCCGCCGACGCCCTCAAGGATTGGGGCCTGAGCCATCGCTTCGCCGGATCGGGCGACCGCGGCGGCATCGCCAGCCTCGTCTACGACGCCCTGCGGCGGCGGTCCTCGGCCGCCTGGGTCATGGGCGACGACGGCCCGCGCGCGGTGCTGCTCGGGTCGCTGCGGCTGCAGCAGGGTCTCGCCGCCCCCTCGATCGCGGCGCTGTTCAGCGGCGAGGGTTTCGCGCCGGAGAAGCTCAACGACGACGAGGCACGGCGCTTGGCCGAGGGAAACCTTGCCGACGCGCCGCCACACGTCGCGGGCGACGTCCCCGAATGGGTGCTGCCGCAGCTGGAGGCGATCCTCGGCGCCGATCTCCTGCCGGAGCTGAAGGCGCTCGCCCGGCGTGCGCCCCTCGACATCCGCGTCAACGCCCTCAAGGGCGACCGGGCGGCGGCGATGCCGGGCCTCGCCCACCATGCGGCCGCGCCGACGCCGCACGCGCCGATGGGCCTGCGCGTCCCGATCGGCGCGGACGGGCGCGGGCCGGCGCTGCATGTCGAGCCGGAATTCCTCGACGGCTGGTACGAGATCCAGGACGAGGGCTCGCAGCTCGCCGCCATGCTGACGGGCGCCGGCGAGGCTGAGACGATCGTCGACCTTTGCGCCGGCGGCGGCGGCAAGACCCTGGCGCTGGCGGCACTGACCGGGAACGGCGGTCGCCTGATCGCCACCGACGACGACCCGCGCCGCCTCGCGCCGATCCACGAGCGCCTGAGGCGCTCCGGCGCGAATGCCGAGGTGCGCACGCCCCGCGGCGGCCGGGTGCGCACGGACGTGCTCGCCGACCTCGACGGACAGGCCGACCGCGTGCTGGTGGACGCGCCCTGCACCGGCACCGGCACCTGGCGCCGCAACCCCGACGCGAAGTGGCGCCTGCGCCCGAACAGCCTCGCCGCGCGGGTCGCCGAGCAGGCGACGGTGCTCGACCGCGCCGGCCGGCTGGTGCGCCCCGGCGGCCGCATCACCTACGTCACCTGCTCGCTCCTGCCGGCGGAGAACGACGACGCGGTGGCCGGCTTCCTCGCGCGCGGCGCCGGGGCCTTCGCGGTCGTGCCGGCACGCGACGTCGCCGAGGCCCATGCCCCGGGCTTGGCGGAGACGCTGCGCTTCACCACGCATGGGCTGCAGATGAGCCCGGCGCGAACCGGCACGGACGGGTTCTACGTCGCGACCCTGGCGCGAGCCGGCTGAGGATCGCAACCGCTCCGTCCAGCCGGCGTTGTCCGAGCGATTCCGAAGACACCGCAGGAGACCGATGGGCCTGGACCGGAGAACGCTCCTGGCTGCGACCGCGGCCGCGATGGCGGGGCAGGGCGCCGCGCATGCCCAAGCCCCGCCCAACCCGCCGGGCGAGCTGGTCCCGGCCCTGCCGCGGACGGCACCCGGCGCGCAGCTCCAGGTCATCGATCTCTGGCCGGGCGATCCGCCGGGCGGCGGCGAGGGTCCGGATCCGAACGGCTACCGCTTCGACGAGACGGCGCGCGGCGTCATCACCAAGGTCGAGCGCCCCTGCCTGCTGGTGATCCGGCCGGACAAGCCGAACGGATCGGCGATGATCGTCGCGGCCGGCGGCGGCTACCGCTTCATCGACATCGGCAACGAGGGCGTGCCCGTCGGCCAGATGCTGACGGCGGCCGGCATCACCGTGTTCCTGCTGATCTACCGGCTGCCCGGCGAGGGCTGGGACAACGGCCCCGATGCGCCGCGGCAGGACGCGCAGCGCTCGGTGCGGCTGGTGCGGGCGCAATCGACCGAGCTCGGCATCGATCCCGCCCGCGTCGGGGTGCTGGGCTTCTCGGCCGGCGGGCACCTGATGGGCGAGACCGCGGTCGGCAACCAGAACCTCTACCCGCCGGTCGACGCGCACGACGCCCTGCCGTACCGCCCGGCGCTCGCCGGGCTGCTCTATCCCGTCATCACCATGAAGGCGCCTTTCGACGGCACCTCCACCCGCCGCGTGCTCGTCGGCGACGAGGTCACCGAGGTCGAGATGCGGACCTACTCGGTCGACGTGCAGGTCCGCGCCGACACGCCGCCGATGTTCATGGCGCAGGCGATGGACGATCCGATCGCGGTCTGCGACCACGTGCTCCTGATGTTCACCGCCCTGCGCAGGGCGAAGATACCGGCCGAGATGCACCTGTTCGAGCGCGGCGGCCACGGTTTCGGGCTCGGGCCGCCCGGCACGCCGGTGGCGGCGTGGCCGAACCTGTTCCTCGCCTGGCTTCGCGTGCGCGGGTTCCTGGCGACGTGATGGACACCGCGACGCCCGCGCCTCCGCCCGGGCGCCTAGGGGGAATCCCGTGCCCATGCGCGTCGTGAACAGGCGCGCGCGGCCCGCATGCGACGGCTGCGTTGCACGGCGCAATCGCCTCGTCTAACGCGAGAAGCATGAACACCGACCACGACAAGATCCTGATCGTCGATTTCGGCTCGCAGGTGACCCAGCTCATCGCCCGGCGCGTCCGGGAGGAGGGGGTCTATTGCGAGATCGTGCCGTTCACCAAGGCGGCGGAGGCCTTCGCCGAGACGCGGCCGAAGGGCGTGATCCTGTCGGGCGGCCCCGAATCGGTGACGAGCGACGCCTCGCCGCGAACCCCGCAGGTGGTGTTCGATTCGGGCGTCCCGGTCTTCGGCATCTGCTACGGCCAGCAGACGATGGCGGCCCAGCTCGGCGGCGAGGTCGAGGGCGGCCACCATGCCGAGTTCGGCCGCGCCGAGATCGAGATCATCTCGGAATGCCCCCTGTTCAAGGGGGTCTGGCACGTCGGAGAGCATTACCCCGTCTGGATGAGCCACGGCGACCGGGTCACCAAGCTGCCCGACGGCTTCACCACCGTGGCGATCTCGAAGAACGCCCCCTTCGCGGCGGTGGCCGACGAGGCTCGCAACTACTACGCGGTGCAGTTCCACCCGGAGGTGGCGCACACGCCGCACGGTGCCCTGCTGATCCGCAATTTCGTGCGCGACATCGCCGGCTGCTCGGGCGACTGGACCATGGGCGCCTACCGCGCCGAGGCGATCGCCAAGATCCGCGAGCAGGTCGGATCCGAGAAGGTGATCTGCGGCCTCTCGGGCGGCGTCGATTCGTCGGTGGCGGCCGTGCTGCTGCACGAGGCGATCGGCGATCAGCTCACCTGCGTCTTCGTCGACCACGGGCTGCTGCGCATGGGCGAGGCCGAGGAGGTCGTGCGGCTGTTCCGCGACCACTACAACATCCCGCTCGTCCACGTGCAGGCGCAGGACCTGTTCCTCGACGCCCTCACCGGCGTCAGCGACCCCGAGGAGAAGCGCAAGACCATCGGCCGCCTGTTCATCGACGTGTTCGACGCGGAATCGAAGAAGATCGGCGGCGCGGCCTTCCTGGCCCAGGGCACGCTCTACCCGGACGTGATCGAGAGCGTGTCGTTCTCCGGCGGCCCCTCGGTGACGATCAAGAGCCACCACAACGTCGGCGGCCTGCCGGCGCGCATGAACATGAAGCTCGTCGAGCCGCTGCGCGAGCTGTTCAAGGACGAGGTCCGCGTGCTCGGGCGCGAGCTCGGCCTGCCCGACGCCTTCGTCGGCCGCCATCCGTTCCCGGGGCCCGGGCTCGCGATCCGCTGTCCCGGCACGATCACGCCGGAGAAGCTGGAGGCCCTGCGCAAGGCCGACGCGATCTACCTCGACGAGATCCGCCGGGCCGGCCTCTACGACACGATCTGGCAGGCCTTCGCGGTGATCCTGCCGGTCAAGACCGTCGGCGTGATGGGCGACGGGCGCACCTACGACCACGTCTGCGCGCTGCGCGCCGTCACCTCGGTCGACGGCATGACGGCCGACTTCTACCCGTTCGACATGGCCTTCCTCGGCCGGGTCGCGACCCGGATCATCAACGAGGTCAAGGGCATCAACCGCGTCACCTACGACATCACCTCGAAGCCGCCCGGCACGATCGAGTGGGAATGACCCGGGTTTTTGCTGCTCGCATCGCTGCACGGCCGGTCAGGGCTACGGACCCGCACATTATTTCTCTTGAGTCATGAAGATGGTGACTGGTCGATGAGGGACAGTTAATGCCGCTCGGCTAACCTTCGCGCCTCGCCGCCTCGGGTGGGGGATTGCGAACCATGACCGCCAGCAAAGCCGAACCGATCGGCGTCGACCCGTCCGGCCGGACGGCAGCGATCGGCCTCGACCTCGTCCAGACCCTCGTATTCGCAGGTACGCTGCTCCTGGCGGCGTTCCTGCTCTTCGTCCTGCAGCCGATCTTCACCAAGCGCGTCCTTCCCGTCCTCGGCGGCACGCCCGCGGTGTGGTCGGTCGCGACGGTGGTGTTCCAGGGGCTGCTGCTCGCGGGCTACGCCTACGCGCATGCGACGACGCGCTGGCTGTCGCTGCGTGCCTCGGTCGCGCTGCACGGTCTCGTGCTGCTCGCCGGGGCGGCGTTCCTGCCGATCACGGTCTCGCTGGACGCCGCGGCGCAAGGCGGCGACGAGGCCGTCTGGCTCGTCGGCCTGTTCCTGGCCTCGATCGGCGCGCCGTTCTTCGCCCTGTCGGCGAGCGCTCCGCTGCTGCAGGCGTGGTTCGCCCGGTCCGGCAACGATCGGGCACAGGATCCGTACTTCCTCTACCGCGCCTCCAATCTCGGCTCGTTCTCCGCCCTGATCGCCTATCCGCTGGCGATCGAGCCGATCCTCGGGCTCGCCGAGCAGACCAGGCTGTGGTCCGCCGGCTATGCCGCGGCCGCGGCCGCGGTCGCGGCCTGCGCGCTCACGGTCGTCGGCCGAGGCGGCGCGCACGGGATCGTCGCGCCGGCGCGGACGACCGGCACGGCGCACGCGGCTCCGAGCCTGGCGCGGCGCGGCGCCTGGATCGGCCTGTCGGCCGTCCCCTCCGGCCTGCTCGTCGCCGTGACGGCGCACATCACCACGGATGTGGCCGCCATCCCGCTGATGTGGGTGCTGCCGCTGGCGCTCTACCTCCTGACCTTCGTCATCGCCTTCCGCCCGCTCGCATCCTTGCCGGACCGTCCCCTGGCCGCCGCGCAGGCTTGGGGGACCGCGATCGTCCTCGGCGCGGCCGTGGTCGGCCGGCTGCCCTTCGCCGTCGACCTGCCGCTCAGCCTCAGCCTCTGCTTCGTCGCCGGCCTCGTCGCCCACCGCGCCGTCTTCTGCCTGCGCCCCGAGCCGGGCCGGCTGACCGAGTTTTATCTTTGCACCTCGCTCGGCGGGATGCTCGGTGGCCTGTTCGCGGCCCTGATCGCGCCGCGGCTGTTTGCGACGATCGCCGAATATCCGATCCTGCTGGTGGCGGCGCTCGCCTGCCGTCCCGGCGTCTTCGTCCGCGCCCGCCCCGTCTGCATCGTGGCGATGCGTCGCCTTGTCGGGACGCTTGCCGGGCTGGTCGGGGTCGCCATCCTCGTCCGCTACGCTCCCGACGCGGCGCCGCGCGCCGCAGCGGGCGTGATGATGACGGTCCTGCTGCTGAACTGGCGCGCGCCGCAGGCGGCCTTCGGCTTTGCCGCCCTGTTCTGCGGGCTGGTGCTGGCGATGCCGCATCTGACGATCCAGGACATCGAGAGCCGCCGCAGCTTCTTCGGGGTCCACCGCATCGAGACCGATCCGCAGGGACGCTTCCGCCTGCTCTCGCACGGCACGACCCTGCACGGCGCCATGCGCATCCGCGAGGACGACGGCAGCCCGGTTGTCGGGCCGCCGGAGCCGACGACCTACTACGCCACCGGCAACGCCATCGCCGACGTCCTCGAGGTCGCGCGCCGCGCCTACGGGCCGGTGCCGCGGGTCTCGGTGGTCGGGCTCGGGGCCGGCAGCCTCGCCTGCCAGGCGCGGGCCGGGGAAGCCTGGACATTCTACGAGATCGATCCGGTGGTCGTCGCGATCGCGCACGATCCGAGCCTGTTCCGCTTCCTCTCCGCCTGCGCGCCGTCGGCCCGCATCGTCCAGGGCGACGCCCGCCTGACCCTGGCCCGCGCGACCGAGCCGACCCGCGTGCTGATCGTCGACGCGTTCTCCTCGGACGCGATCCCGATGCACCTGCTCACCGGCGAGGCCCTGGCGCTCTACCGCGACCGCCTCGACGCGCAGGGGGTGCTGGCGCTCCACATCTCCAACCAGCATTTCGACCTGCGGCCGGCGCTCGCCCGTGCCGCGGCGGAACAGGGCCTCGCGCTTCTCCAGCGCATCGACCCGATCGTCGAGCCGATCGAACGGCGTTTCCGCGCTCCGGCGATGGTGGTGATCGCAACGCGCGATGCAACGATCCGGCGGGAGGCCGCGCGGCTCGGCTGGACGCCCGTCGTCCCCGACATGACGCGGCGGCCCTGGACGGACGACTACGCCAACGTGCTGGAGGCCTTCCTCGACATGATGCGCCCGCGCGGCGACGCCACGCCCGCGCCCGGGCGCTGACCGGGTTTATCGATCGGCGCCGGCGCGCACCGGGCAACGCTCACAGGGCGGTCTTGGGCATGAGCATATGGACGCCCTTGTTGCCGTCGACCGTCTGGGTGATGCGCAGGTTTCCGGCGAGCGAGCACAGCATGTAGGCCTGGTTGCGGGTCAGCCCGGTGCGGGCGCAGACGTGGCGCACCATCTCGCGCACCGCCTGCCGCATCGCCTCGTCGAGGCTCTCGTGCAGGCCGATCGTCATCAGGTCGGTGGGCGTCTCGGCGAAC
>NZ_JAKSXU010000144.1:0-121315 GCF_022829325.1 Methylobacterium sp. J-092
GGACGAGCCGACCCCCGTGCCGGCGGAGGCCGCGGCCTCCCGCGTCTCCGCACCGGTGGCGCCGGTGGCGCCCGCGCGCCGCCCGGCGCCTGCCAGCGGCCGGGACGATTACCGCCATCCCGCGCCCGACCTCCTGGCCGAGCCGCGCGGCCCGTCGCAGGCGAGCCTGGTCTCGGCCGACGCGCTGGAGCACAACCCGACGCTGCTGGAAGCCACGCTCGGCGAATGCGGCCGTCGCTGGTCCCTCCTCGCGTTGCCCCACGGCCCCGGTCTGACCCTCCCCGAGCCCGAGCCGGTGGTGCCGGCCACCAGCAGGTGCGGCATGCGGGCGAGATCGGCGATGATCGGCTCGCCGCCGATGTTTTTCCCCAAGCACAGCGCGAGCTTGTGCTTGGTCTCGACGAAGTCGGCCGAGGCCAGAAGCTCGCGCAGGTACACGGTCTCGCGCCGCGCGTTCGGCAGCTCGATGCCGATGGCGTTGCGGCCGGGCACGACCGCGACGCGGGCCGAGACCGCCGACATCGAGCGGGCGATGTCGTCGGCGAGCGAGATGACGCGGGAGGACTTGGTGCCGGGCGCCGGCTCGAGCTCGTAGAGGGTCACGACCGGGCCGGGGCGCACCGCGAGGATGTCGCCGCGCACGCCGAAATCGCCGAGCGTGGCTTCCAGCAGCGTCGCGTTCTGCTCCAGCGCGTCGGCCGAGACCAGGCTCGCCTGCGACGGGCCGCGCGGCTCGGCCAGGAGGTCGAGCGCGGGATGGCGGTAATCGTCCCGGCCGCTGGCCGGCGCCGGGCGGCGCGCGGGCGCCACCGGCGCCACCGGTGCGGAGACGCGGGAGGCCGCGGCCTCCGCCGGCACGGGGGTCGGCTCGTCCTCGCCCCTGAAATCTTCGCCCCTGAAATCCTCGCCCTCAAAATCCTCGTCGTCGTGGACGACGGGCAGCGGGCGCCGGCCCTGCGGCGCAGGCGCGGCGTGGGGCGCGGCCGGAGCCGTGGCCTGGTCGGCGCGCGGCTCGAACACCGGCTCGCGGCGCGGCTCGGCCGCGCGGCCGCCGTTGGGGAGCTGGCTCGCCCAGGGCAGGTCCTCGTCGGAGAAGGCGCGGCGGGCGGCCAGGGCCGGCGAGGCGCCGGCATAGCTGAGCGCGCCGAGGCCGGCGCGTTGCGCCCGCCACATCTCCCAGCGTTCGGCCAGGGCCGCGCGACCGCGCATCGCCGCCTGGAGCACGGTGCCGAACCCGACGATCCCGAGACCCGGCTCGTCGGATTCGTCGCGGTCGTCGTATCGACGATCCTGCGCCGCGTCCGGATGGGTGCGGCGCGGGCGGTCGGCCCGCGCCATCGCGGGGGCCACGTCGTCCTCCGCCTCGTCGAGGCCGGGGGCGACCCGGCACGCGGCCGTCAGGCTGAGGATCGCGACGCCGGCGTAGACGAAGCCGACGAGGGCCGCGCCGGCCTGCGAGATCGCGCCGACGATGGTGCGCGCGGCCGACATCAGCGCGTCGCCGGCGACCCCGCCGAGCCCGGTCGGCAGCGGCCAGCGGGCGGTCGGCGGCAGGGCGCTGGCCACCGCGCTCGCGGCGCAGAAGCCGATGATCCACAGGGCGATGCGCATGCCGCCGTTCGGCAGGTCGCGCTCGCGCATCAGCCGGACGCCCCACAGCGCCGGCGGCAGCACGAAGGCGAGCGCACCGAGCCCGAGGATCTGCATGGCGAGATCCGAGACCACCGCCCCGGGCTGGCCGAGCACGTTGTGCGCGACGTGGTCGGTGGCGTGGTTGAGGCTCGGGTCGTCGATCGACCACGTCGCGAGGGCGACCGTCAGCGCGATCGCGCCCGTGAACAGGACGAGCCCACCGAGTTCCGTCAGCCGCCGCGCCAGGAACGGGCGCAGCGTGTCGACGAAGGTATCGTAGGGCGACGCGGAGCGGCGAAGCGAGCGCATGCGGGACCGGACGCGAAAGGAGACTCTGCCCCGGAGGCTAGGCGCCTTACGTTAACGCGCATTTAAGGTTGAAAAATCCTTCACGTCCCGGGCTTTGCCCTTGCGAGGACGGCCCGGATCGGAAACGCTTCCCTTTCCCCCCGGCCGGACCTCCGGGCCGCCTGGGAAGACCGACGATGCTTGCCCCCGCCGAGTTCGACGCCCTGGTCGACCTGATCTACGAAGCCGCCGTCGTGCCCGAGATCTGGCCGGAGGTGCTCGACCGGATCGCCGCCGCGACGGGGTCCGTCGGGGCCATCATCCTCGCCGAGGGGCGGCACGGCCCCCGGTGGCGCGCCACCGGCGCCCTCCTGACGCACCTGCCGGAGGCGATCGCCACCGGCCTGATGGCGGTGAACCCGCGCCCGGGCCGCGCGCTGGCGCTCGGCCATTCCGGCTTCGTCCACGACCTCGACCTGTTCACCCATGCGGAGATGGACGCGGACCCGATGTACGGGTTCCTGCGGGCCCGCGGCCTCGGCTGGTGCACCGGCGTCGCCATCCCGACGGTGGGGGAGGATGCCGTGATCTTCTCCTGGGAACGGGCGTTCGCGGCGGGGCCGTTCACGCCGGAGACCGTGCGCGCCCTCGATCCCCTGCGCGCGCACCTCGCCCGCGCCGGGCTGATCGCCGCCCGCCTCGGGCTGGCGCAGGCCCGCAGCGTCGTCTCGGCCCTCGACCTGCTCGGCCTGCCGGCCGCGGTCCTGTCACCGGGGAACCGGGTGATCGCCGCCAACGGCCTGTTCGCCGGCCTCGTGCCCTCCGTCGCCCAGGATCGGTCCGATCGCGTCCACCTGACGGACTCGCGCGCGGACGGCCTCCTCGTGCGCGCGCTCGCGGCGCCGGTGCAGGGGGGCGACCCGAACACCGTCGCCTCCATCCCGATCGCGGCGCGGGCCGATCGGGGTGCGATGATCGCCCACCTCGTGCCGGTGCGCGGGGCCGCCCGCGACGTGTTCGCCGCCGCGGCGACGATCCTCGTCGTGGCGGATCTCCGGCAGGGCCGGGCCCTTCCGGCGGAGCTGATGCAGGGATTGTTCGACCTCACCCCCGCCGAGGCGCGCGTCGCCCGCGGGCTGACGAACGGGCACACGGTCGGCACGCTGGCCGACGTGCACGGCGTCTCGTCGGCGACCATTCGCACGCAGCTGAAGGCGATCTTCGCCAAGACCGGCACCGCCCGCCAGGCCGACCTCGTCGCGATGCTCACCGGCGCGGCGATCGGGCGCGACCCGACCTGACCTTCGGGATCCCGCGGAACGCGCGCGCGGTGGTGCAAAACGCGTTTCGATATGGCAGACCGTCATCATGAAGATCGACGGCCGCCCCTACAGGACTATCTTCCCCGACGCGGACGGCGTCAGCGTCCAGGTGATCGACCAGACCCGCCTGCCCTTCGCCTTCGAGCTGCAGCGGCTGGCGAGCCTCGACGACGCCGCGCGCGCGATCCGCACCATGGTGGTGCGCGGCGCGCCGCTGATCGGCGTGACCGCCGCCTACGGCCTGGCCTTCGCGATGCGCGAGGATGCTTCGAATGCCGGCCTCGACCACGCGGTGGCGGCGCTGGCCGCGACCCGCCCGACGGCGATCAACCTGCGCTGGGCGCTCGACCGGGTCGCGGGGAACCTGCGCCAGGTCCAGGCGCCCGAGCGATTCGCCCGCGCCTTCGCCGAGGCCAGCCGCATCGCCGAGGAGGACGTGGCGAGCTGCCGCGCCATCGGCAACCACGGCGTCGGCCTGATCGCCGAGATCGCGCGGCGGACCGGCCGGACGGTCAACGTCCTGACCCATTGCAACGCCGGCTGGCTCGCCACCGTCGACTGGGGCACGGCGCTGGCGCCGATCTACGTCGCGCACGAGGCCGGCGTGCCGGTCCACGTGATCGTCGACGAGACCCGGCCCCGCAACCAGGGCGCGGCGCTGACCGCGTTCGAGCTCAACGGCCACGGGGTGCCGCACACCGTCGTCGCCGACAACGCCGGCGGCCACCTGATGCAGCACGGGCAGGTCGATCTCTGCATCGTCGGCTCGGACCGCACCACCGCGTCGGGCGACGTCTGCAACAAGATCGGCACCTACCTGAAGGCCCTCGCCGCCCACGACAACGGCATCCCGTTCTACGTGGCGCTCCCGTTCTCGACGATCGACTGGACCCTGCAGGACGGCGTTGCCGAGATCCCGATCGAGGAGCGCGACGCACGCGAGGTCACCCATCTCACCGGGCGGCTCGAGGATGGCGGCTTCGCCACGATCCAGGTGGTCTCGCCGGGCAGCCCGGTCGCCAACCCGGCCTTCGACGTCACCCCCGGCCGCCTCGTCACCGGCCTGATCACCGAGCGCGGCATCGCGCGGGCCGACGCCGAGGGCCTGCTCGGCCTCTATCCCGAGCGCCGCCGCGCCGCCTGAGCGGCGACCCGTCGACGAGCGCGCCCATGGCTTCGCCCCTCGCCTGCCAGCGGCACCTGTTCGAGATGCCGGCGGAGGTCGCCTACCTCGATGCCGCCGCCTGGACGCCGCTTCCGCGCAGCGTGCGCGAGGCGGGCGAGGCCGGCATGCGGGTGAAGAGCCTGCCCTGGGCCCATCCACGCTCCGAGGTGCCGCCCTGGACCGAGCGGGCGCGCTGCGCGGCGGCGGCCCTGATCGGCGCTCCGGCGGACGCCGTCGCCGTCGTCGGCTCGGTCGCCGACGCCATCGCGATCGCGGCGCGGGCGATCGCACCGGTGCCGGGCGGGCGCATCCTGCGCGTCGCCGAGGAGTTTCCGTCGCTCTGCCTGGCCTTCGACCGCCTCGCCGCGGAGGCCGGCATGGTGGTCGAGGCGGTGCCGCGCCCGGACGCCGGCGACTGGACGGCGGCGCTCCTCGAAGCGATCGCCCGCCCCGGTGCGCCGCCGCTCGCGGTCGCGACCGTCACGCCGCTGCACTGGGCGGACGGGACAATCATCGACCTCGACCGTCTCGCTCCGGCCGTCCGCGCGGCCGGCGCCGCCCTGGTGGTGGACGCGACCCAGGCGGTCGGCGCGATGCCGATCGACGTGGCTCGGCTGAAGCCCGATTTCCTGGCCTTCCCGACCTACAAGTGGGTGCTCGGCCCCTACAGCCTCGCCTTCCTCTACGCGGCACCGCATCGGCAGGAGGGACGGCCCCTCGCCGAGCATGCCGGGAACCGCCCGCCGGTCATGGGCGCACGCCGCTACGACCGCGGCGAATGCCACGATCCGGTCGGCCTGCCGATGGCGGCCACGGGCCTGGAACTCGTGGCGGGCTGGGGCGTGCCGGCGATCGAAGGCCGGCTCCGGGACTTGACCGACCGCCTCGCCGAAGGCGTGCAGGCCCTCGGCCTCGCGGTGCCGCTGCGCGCGCTGCGCAGCCCGCACATCCTGGGCGTCACGGTGCCGGGTGCCGACGCCGAGGATCTCGTCGCGCAGTTGCGAAGGCGGAACGTATTCGTCAGCGCCCGGCTCGGCCGCCTGCGGATCAGCCCGCACGTCTTTGTCGACGAGGCCGACCTGTCCCGCATCCTGGCGGCGCTGGAGGCGGTGATGCCCGGTCGCGGCTAGAAATCGGCCCGCGGTCGGGCGGGAATGTCAGCGCCCGGGGCCCGTCGACCCGGCGGTGGCGAGGTTGCGGCGGGTCTCGGCCTGGCCGCTGACGTCGCCGAAATACTTGGTCGAATCGCCGAGCTGCACCGAAGGCTGGCAGTACGGCGTGCAGGAATACGAGTTCCGCTCCTCGGCGCCGCGCTGGATGGTGATCACCGAAGCCTGCGAGGCTTCCACCCGGATCGTTGTCTCGGCCAGCATCGCGCCGGCGGCGTCGAGGGCGATCAGGTTGGTTGCGCCGAAGCTCTTGCCGGTCAGCACCAGCACGCCGTTCTTCTGCAGCGTGACGTCGGCGATGATCGGGTTGCCGACGATCACCGTCTGCGTGCGCTCGGGCAGGCGCATGACCTTGGCGTTGTCGACCATCACCGTGACGACGGGCAGGGTTTCCGCCCGCAGCGCGGGGGCCGTCGCGAAGGCGAGCGCGACGGCGAGGGCGACGCCCGGCAGGCGCTTGGCCGAGCGGGCACGGGACGGGCGGTGGGGCTGGGTGAGGCGCATCGGCTGCTGAGACTCATCAATACGCTGGAGGCGCGTCGCGCGGGCGTGGTGCCTGCAGAGCGGTGCGACGCGCCGAGGCGCGCATTCCGTTCGCCTCCAGGCAACACCTTATTGGTGAAGGAACCGCTAAGCCGGCGCCGTGGCAGAGCGCCGAAGACTTGACGCTTTCTTCACCATGCGGGTGGTCGTGCCTCGATTTAGCGCTTTCGCGGACCGACTTAACCGAATGGCAAGGCGGGTTCGGCATCCTCCATCTGCCGCCGATCGAAACAACAGATCTTCGACGGTTACCTCGCAAGTGTTTCGACCAAGGATTGCAGCCATGAAGACCATGTTCAAGAACTTCGCTTCGGACGAGTCCGGCGCCACCGCGATCGAATACGGCATGATCGCCGCCCTCGTCGCCGTGGTCATCATTGGCACGCTGTCGACCCTGGGCTCCAAGCTGAAGAATACCTTCACGAGCGTCTCGAACCAGCTCGTCCAGTAGTTCGGCTTCGCGTCCATCGGAAACGGCGCAGTCGGCGGCAACGTCCCGGTCTCCCGGCCCTCCCACGGGAGGCGGCCAGGGGATCGGGGCTCGGGCCGACGGACCGTCACTGTGGACACGGGCCGTGAAGTCGGGGTGTGGTGCGTCCCTCGCGGGCGCGCATGCCCTGCCCCGCCGCGGGCCAAAGCCGATCCCGCCCCTGCGGGATCGGCTTCGCGTCGTCCGCGATCTCGGGCCCGTGCGTCCGGGCGCGACCTCGGTCGGAATTTGCGCTTTCTTCACGCCCGCGCCCGACACTCGCGACTTGGACACCCCATCGACGGTCGAATCGACCGCGATCGCAAGGATGATGGCAACGGTCATGGCAAGCGTGATGGCTAGCACCGGTCTGGCGAGCTTCGGCCTCCTGATCGTCTTCCCGTTCTTCATGGCCTACGCCGCGGCGAGCGACCTTCTCACGATGTTGATCCCGAACCGGATCTCGCTGGCCCTCATCGCCGGCTTCTGCGTGGTCGCCGCCACCGGCCTGTTCAGCCTTCCCGAGATCGGGATGCATCTCGCGGCCGGCGCGCTGGTGCTCGCCGTCACCTTCACCCTGTTCTCGCTGGGCAAGATCGGCGGCGGCGACGCCAAGCTCGCGGCTTCGACCGCGCTTTGGATCGGGTTCGACCAGCTTCTCGACTACCTGCTCGTCGCCTCGATCCTCGGTGGGGCGCTGACGCTGGCGATCCTCCTGGCGCGCAGCCATCCCCTGCCCTCCGTCGTCGCCCGCCTGCCCTTCGCGCTGCACCTGCACGACGCCAAGACCGGCATTCCCTACGGCATCGCGCTCGCGGCCTCCGCGCTGGTGATCCTGCCCGAGACCCTGGTCTGGACCCGCGCCCTCGGCGGCTGAGCCCCGAACCGAGCTGCCAGCGGCACCGACTGACGATGAAGATTGGCGCCACGGGCGGACGACCGCGTTAGGCGGCCGGAACCGCGTCATTCACCGTGCCGTCCGGTCAGACCGTCCTCGGACATCGGACGAAACGCGATGGTCATGCCTTCTTAACCCTAATTTGAGGAATTCGGCCCTAACGTCGGTCAACGGGCGGCGACCCTGCCGTTCCATGCTTTGGCCCGACGATGAAACCAGCGCGTCTTGCCGTCCTCGCCATCGCCCTCGTCGCGGGCGGTGGAGCGGCTTTCCTGATGAGCGGCGGCGATCCGCCGCCCCCGCCCGTCGTCAGGGTCGAGGCGCCCGCGCCGCCGACGACCGAGGTGCTGGTCGCGGCCGCCGAGCTGCCCATGGGTCAGGTGCTCCAGGTCGCCGACCTGCGCTGGCAGAAATGGCCCGACGACGCGCTGACCCCCGGCTACATCACCCGCAAGGACGTGCCGAAGGCGCTGGAGGAGACGGCCGGCGCCACGATCCGCTCGGCCTTCCTGGCCGGCGAGCCGATCCGCCCGCAGAAGCTCGTGCGGCCCGACAGCGGCTTCATGGCCGCGATCCTGCCCTCCGGGATGCGCGCCGTCGCGATCGTCACCGACAGCCGCGGCACCAACTCGGCCGGCGGCTTCATCCTGCCCAACGACCGGGTGGACGTGATTCGCACCTTCCGCGACGAGGACAATTCCAAGGCGACCGGCAGCGACGTGCAGGTCTCCCAAACCATCCTCACCGACGTGCGCGTGCTCGCGGTCGGCCAGCTGATCCAGGAGAAGAACGGCACCAACGTCGTCACCGGCGAGACCGCGACCCTCGCCCTGACCCCCGGCCAGGCCGAGAAGATCACGCTGGCCCAGAAGGTCGGCTCCCTCTCCCTCGCCCTGCGCAGCCTCGCCGATTCCGGCCGCCCGCCGGAAGCCGAGGCCGCGCCTCAGGAGGCGGCCCTGACGGTGATGCGCTTCGGCGTCAGCCGGCAGCAGACCCGGTGAGCCCCCCGATGCCCGAACCGCACGACGAGGTGCAGCCGATGACGGATTCCGGACCGACGCTCGCCCGCCATCCCGCGAGCCCCCTCACCCATCCTCTGGCGAGCCCGCTCGCCGGCCTGCTCGCCCTGCTGACGGCCTTCGGAACCGCTCCGGCGGCGGCGCAGGAGCGCGCGGTGCTCGGGCCCGCCCCGGTCCTGTCCGTCGGGCAGGCCGAGGCGAGCACGACCCGCAAGATCGAGCTGACCGCGGGCCGCTCCGTGATCGTCGACCTGCCGCGCGACGCCAAGGAGGTGTTCGTGGCCAACCCGGCGGTGGCCAACGCGGTGGTGCGCTCGACCCGCAAGGTCTTCGTCATCGGCATGGCCGACGGCGCGACCTCGATCTTCATCCTCGACGCGGAAGGCCGCCAGATCGCGGCGCTCGACGTGACGGTGGCGCGCGACCTCAAGCTCGGGGCGCTGCGCCAGCTCCTGGGCCAGAGCATTCCCGGCGGCCGCTTCGACGTGCGCGTCACCGGCGATTCGATCCTGCTGTCCGGCTCGGTCGGCTCCTCGTCCGAGGCGCAGCAGGCCATCGACATCGCCAACGCCTTCGTCGGCGTGTCCGGCGGCGCCGCCGGCGGCGGCGGCGCCGGAGCCCGCGGCGCGGTGATCAACAACCTGACGATCCGCAACAAGGACCAGGTGATGCTGCGCGTCACCGTGGTCGAGGTCGCGCGCACCGTCCTCAAGCAGTTCGGGATCAACCTCAGCGGCAGCTGGTCGGGGCTCAACCTCGCCAACGTGACGCCGCTCTCGCTCTCGGGCGGCCAGTTCCCGGCCGGGAACCTGCTCTCGGGCACGATCAACGGCACCGGCGGCGCGAGCATCACGGCGACGCTGCGTGCGTTCGAGCAGGCCGGCGTCTCGCGCGTGCTCGCCGAGCCGACGCTCACCGCGATCTCGGGCGAGTCGGCGAACTTCACCGCCGGCGGCGAGCTGCCGGTCCCGTCGAGCCAGAGCTGCACGCCGAGCCTCGTCGCGGGGACCCAGCCGACCTGCGTCGTCGGCATCTCCTTCAAGCCCTACGGCGTCACCCTCAACTTCACGCCGGTGGTGATGGCCGAGAACCGCATCTCCGTGCGCGTCGGCACGTCGGTGAGCGAGATCGACCCGCAGAACTCCTACTCGTTCGTCAGCGGCAACACGACCTCGGCCGTTCCGGGCCTGACGGTGCGCAAGTCCGAGACGACGGTCGAGCTCGCCTCGGGCGCCACGATGATGACCGCGGGCCTGATCCAGCAGAAGAGCAAGGCGGCGATCAACGGCCTGCCCGGCCTCGTCAACCTGCCGATCCTCGGCGCCCTGTTCCGCTCGCGCGACTACCAGCGGCAGGAGACCGAGCTGATGATCATGGTCACCCCCTACATCGCCAAGGCGATGGAGCCCCGGCAGGTGACGCGCCCCGACGACGCCTTCGTCGACGCCACCGACGGCCAGGCGATCCTGCTCGGGCAGATCAACCGGGTCTACGGCACCGCCGGCACCGCTCCGCTCGGGCGCGGCTATCGCGGCCGCGTCGGCTTCATCACCGACTGATCCTCGCCCCGCGGTGCCCCGCCCCGCGCGACTTCCCTCCTCCGCCCCGGCGTCGCCCCCGCCCCAGGACCGAACCGATGACGTTGCCCGGCCTGCCCTCCCCCGCCCGACGCACCCTGGCCCTCGCCATGCTCGCCGCCTCCGTCGGCGGCTCGCTCGGCGCCTGCCATTCCGACCGTGCCGTCACCGGCTCGATCGCGCCCGCCGACTATCGCGCCCGCCATCCGATCGTGCTCGCCGACGGCAGCCGCGTCCTCGACGTGTTCGTCACCGGGGTCGGGCACCTCGACCCGCGGCAGGCCGCCGACATCGACGCGTTCCTGCTGGAATATCGCCGCTACGGCCGCGGCAGCCTCGTGATCGACCTGCCGCGCGGGGTGGCCCCTTCCGTCGGCGCCGGCGTCGAGCGCACCGCCGCCGCCATCCGCCGGCTCGGCGCCGAGGGCGGCGTGCCGGCCCGCGAGATCGTGGTCTCCGGCTACCCGGTCGCCGATCCCGGCCTCGCCAGCCCGATCCGCCTCAGCTTCCACCGCATGGAGGCGCGCGTCGCCGACAAGTGCGGGCTGTGGCCCCAGGACCTCGGCGAGAGCAGCCCGATCGCGAACTTCCGCAATCAGCCGTCGTGGAACCTCGGCTGCTCCACCCAGGCGACGATCGCCGCCCAGGTCGCCGACCCGGTCGACCTGGTGCGCGGGCGTCCCGAGGGCCGCATCGACACGATCCGCCGGGTCAAGGACATCGGCCAGCTTCGCGAGGGCAAGGATCCGTCAACCGCCTGGCGCCAGGATGGCAAGACGAGCGTGAAGTCCTCGGTCAGCGAGTGAGCCGCCGCGCGGCGCCACGCCCCGGCTCCGCCGACCCAGAGACCCAAACGTTAAGACTTAAGACCTAGACCCCAGACTCAAGCTCCCGAACCCGAAGGCCTCGTCATGGCGGACCACCCCGAGACATCTGAGCGGATGATCGCCCCGGTGCCCCGGATCACGATCCAGGCGTTCTGCGAGGTCGCGGAGACCGCTGCGATGATCGAGAGCGCCGGGACGGACCGGCGCATGCAGAAGGCCCATCTCAAGGTCCAGATGGGGGGCGGCGCGGCCGCGGTCGAAGCCTACCGCCATGCGCCGACCCCCAACGTCATCATCATCGAGACGCAGGGTCCGAAATCCCGGCCGATGGAATGCCTCGACGCCCTCGCCGAGGTCTGCGACGCCGGCACCCGGGTCCTCGTCATCGGGCACGTCAACGACGTAACGCTGTATCGCCAGTTCATCCAGCGCGGCGTCAGCGACTACCTGATGGCGCCGGTCGAGCCGCTGACGCTGATCGCCTCGCTCTCGGACCTGTTCGCCGCCCCCGGGGTCAAGCCGGTCGGGCGGACCATCGCGGTCTACGGCGTCAAGGGCGGCATCGGCGCCTCGACGGTCGCCCACAACCTCGCCTGGTCGATCGCCCGCGGCCAGGGCGCGCAGACGGTGATCGCCGACCTCGACATCGCCTTCGGCACCGCTTCGCTCAACTTCAACCAGGATCCGCCCCAGGGCGTCGCCGAGGCGGTGTTCGCGCCCGAGCGCCTCGATTCGGCGCTGGTCGAGCGCTTGCTCTCGAAGTGCAGCGACCAGCTCAGCCTGCTCTCGGCGCCGGCGAGCCTCGACCGCACCATCGACCTGTCCGAGCCGGCCTTCGACGCGCTGATCGACCACCTGCGTGCGGCCGTGCCCTGCATCGTCCTCGACGTGCCGCACCAGTGGTGCGCCTGGTCGAAGCGGGTGCTGACCGGGGCCGACGAGATCCTGATCGTCGCCGGCCCCGATCTCGCCAGCCTGCGCAACGCCAAGAACCTGCTCGGCGCGTTGCAGCAGGGCCGGCCCAACGATGCGCGGCCCCGGGTGATCCTGAACGGCGTCGGGGTGCCCAAGCGTCCCGAGATCGGCGCGGCGGATTTCACCAAGGCGCTGGAATCGCCGCTCGTCGCCAGCATCCCGTTCGACCCGGCGCTGTTCGGCACCGCTGCCAACAACGGCCAGATGATCGCGGAGGTGCAGGCCGGCTCGAAGGCCGCCGAGATCTTCGCCGACCTCGCCGCGGCGATGCTGGGACGGCCGGAGGCGAAGCGCGCCCGCCCCAACCTGCTCGAGCCGCTCCTCGCGAAGCTCGCGCGCCGGAAGGCGTCCTGATGCCGATGCTCTCGCGGGCCGCCGTGCCCTCCCCGGCGGGCGATGCGGCCCACGCGCGGCTCGCAGCCAGATGCGCGCGGACGTCTGCGCGCCCGTCCTTTCCGACGCGATCCGAGGATTCGTCCCATGTTCGGTAGGAGGCAGGGTACCGCGGCGGCGCCGGCTGCAGCACCGCCGCCGGCCGCCCTGCGCGCGACCGCGCCGGTGCTGGTGCAGGAGAACGTGGCCGGCAAGCGCATGGACGCGTCGCCCGCCGTGGTGGCGCAGGACAACCCGCGCTCGGAGGATTACTACCGCACCAAGAGCATGATCTTCGGCGCGCTGATCGAGGCGATCGACCTCGCGCAGCTCTCGCGCCTCGAGCCCGATGCGGCGCGCGAGGAAATCCGCGACATCGTCTCGGAGATCATCGGCCTCAAGAACATCGTGCTGTCGATCGCCGAGCAGGAGGAGCTGCTCGACGACATCTGCAACGACGTGCTCGGCTACGGCCCGCTGGAGCCGCTGCTCGCCCGCGACGACATCGCCGACATCATGATCAACGGCGCCAACCGCGCCTTCATCGAGGTGAACGGCAAGATCCAGCTCACCAACGTGCGCTTCCGCGACAACCAGCAGCTGATGAACATCTGCCAGCGCATCGTCAGCCAGGTCGGGCGCCGGGTCGACGACGCCTCGCCGATCTGCGACGCGCGCCTTCCGGACGGCTCCCGCGTCAACGTCATCGCGCCGCCGCTGGCCATCGACGGCCCGGCCCTGACCATCCGAAAGTTCAAGAAGGACAAGCTCACCCTCGACCAGCTCGTGCGCTTCGGCGCGATCTCGCCGGAGGGGGCGGAGATCCTGAAGATCATCGGCCGGTCGCGCTGCAACATCGTCATCTCCGGCGGCACCGGCTCGGGCAAGACCACCCTGCTGAACTGCCTCACCGCCTTCATCGAGCACGACGAGCGCGTCATCACCTGCGAGGACGCGGCGGAGCTGCAGCTTCAGCAGCCGCACGTGGTGCGCCTGGAGACGCGCCCGCCCAACATGGAGGGCCAGGGCCAGGTCACCATGCGCGACCTCGTCAAGAACTGCCTGCGCATGCGGCCGGAGCGGATCATCGTCGGCGAGGTGCGCGGGCCGGAGGCGTTCGACCTGCTGCAGGCGATGAACACCGGCCACGACGGCTCGATGGGAACGCTGCACGCCAACTCCCCGCGCGAGTGCCTGTCGCGCATCGAGTCGATGATCTCGATGGGCGGCTTCACCCTGCCCTCCAAGACGCTGCGCGAGATGATCTGCGGCTCGATCGACGTCGTGGTGCAGGCCACCCGCCTGCGCGACGGCTCGCGCCGCATCACCCACATCACCGAGGTGCTCGGGATGGAGGGCGACGTCATCACCACCCAGGACGTCTTCCTGTTCGACATCGTCGGCGAGGATGCCAACGGCAAGCTGATCGGGCGCCATCGCTCCACCGGCGTCGGCCGGCCGAAATTCTGGGAGCGGGCGCGCTACTACGGGCTGGAGCGGCAACTCGGCGAGGCGCTCGACGCCGCCGCCGAGGCGTCGGGTGCGCTGTGAACGCCGCCGCGAACGTCCCGCTCGCCGTCGGGCTGGTCTTCGTGACCACGCTCGCCCTCGGCTACGTCTTCCTGATGCCGCTGCTGATGGGCGAGCGGCGGGCGACGCAGCGCCTCAGGACGATCAGCGCCTCGGCCGCCGGCAACGCGATCCGCGGCGTCACCGTGAACCGGCGCGAGCAGGTCGCGAAGACGCTCGGCGAGATCGAGGCCAAGGCCAAGGGCGCCGCCAAGGTGACCCTCGAGCTCAAGATCGCGCGGGCCGGCCTGGCGTGGTCGGAGCGGACCTACTGGATGATCTCCGCCGGCCTCGCGGTGGTGGTCGGCCTGCTCGTGCTCATGATCACCGCGAGCCCGATCGCCGGGCTGGGGGGGACCTTCGTCGGCGGCCTCGGCGTGCCGATGCTGCTGCTGCGCCACCTGCGCAAGCGCCGCATCGCGAACTTCACGAAGGAGCTGCCCAACGCCGTCGACGTGGTGGTGCGCGGCATCCGAACCGGCATCCCCGTCAGCGACTGCTTCCGCATGGTTTCCCGCGAGGCCGAGGAGCCGGTGCGCTCGGAGTTCCGGGTCGTCATCGAGACCCAGGCGTTGGGCCTGTCGCTCGGCGAGGCGGTCTCGCGCCTCTACGAGCGGGTCCCGGTGCAGGAGGTGAACTTCTTCGCGATCGTGATCAACATCCAGCAGCAATCGGGCGGCAACCTCTCCGAGGCGCTCTCCAACCTGTCGCGGGTGCTGCGCGAGCGTCGCAAGATGGCCGGCAAGGTCCAGGCGATGAGCATGGAGGCCAAGTCCTCCGCCGGCATCATCGCCGCGCTTCCGTTCTTCGTCGCGGGCATCACCTATTTCACCAGCCCGGATTACATCTCGATCCTCTGGACCACCAATTTCGGCAAGCTCGCGCTGCTGGGCTCGGCGATCTGGATGAGCATCGGCATCCTCACCATCAAGAAGATGATCGCGTTCGACATCTGAGCCCGCCTGCGGCCCGCGCCGTCCGGCAGCCCGGATCGCGCCGCGCCGGGCTCGATCACGTCCGGTCGTCACCCGAAGCCCGACGGCCCTTTCGCGGAAGCCCATCGCCATGATCGACCTCATCGCCGATAAGGTCTTCGACCCGCGCACCATGGGCATCGCGTTGACCGCGGTCGCCGTGGCGGCGACGGCCTTCGCCGTGGCGCAGCCGTTCCTCGAGAGCGACAACCTCGGCAAGCGGATGAAGCTCGTCAGCGACGAGCGCGAGATCATCCGGCGGCGGGAACGCGAGCGCCTCAACACCAAGGCGACGCTGCGGATCGAGCCCAAGGCCTACATGAAGCAGGTCGTCGAGCGGTTCGACCTGCGCCGCTGGCTCGGCACCGACACGGCCAAGCGCAAGCTCCTGATGGCCGGCTATCGCGGCCAGCAATCCGAGACCACGTTCCTGTTCTTCCGCCTGGTCATGCCGATCTCGGCGACGCTGGGCTCGCTGTTCTACCTGTTCGTGCTGGAGGCCCTGGACCAGCCCTACCTGATGCGCCTCGGCATCGTCATCGCCTGCGCCTACGGAGGCATCAAAGCGCCGGAACTTTACCTCGTCAACAAGTCGAACAAGCGCAAGGCCGAGATCAAGCTCGCCTGGCCCGATGCCCTCGACCTGACGCTGATCTGCGTCGAATCGGGCATGGCGATCGAGCACGCCTTCCGGAAGGTCAGCACCGAGATCGCCGCCACCTCGGTGGTGCTGGCGGAGGAACTCGCCCTGATGACCGCCGAGATGTCGTTCCTGCCCGATCGCCGCCAGGCCTACGAGAACCTCGCGATGCGCGTCGGCCTCGAGCCGGTGAAGGCCGTCGTCACGGCGCTGATCCAGGCCGAGCGCTACGGCACCCCGATCGGCCAGGCGCTGCGCGTGCTCGCGCAGGAGAGCCGCGACCAGCGCATGAACGAGGCCGAGAAGAAAGCGGCCTCGCTGCCGCCGAAGCTGACCGTGCCGATGATCCTGTTCTTCCTGCCGGTGCTGTTCGTGGTGATCATCAGCCCGGCGATCATCCAGGCGATGCGCTGACGCCCGAGGGGCGCCGCTCCCGCCCGGCGTCGGCCACCTCGGCTCGGAAGCGCTCGCGGCGCGCGCTCTTCGAGGCCGATGCGGGCAAGCATTCGCCCCCGCAAATCCTTGACAGATCGCGTGCCGATCCCCTATCCACCGGGCACAACGCGCGGCTTCCTCGCAGAAGGCCGTGCGTTTCGCGTTGCGGCGGCCCTTCGGGCGGATCGCGACGAATGCATAAGAAGTCGGTCCAGGGCGCGTCCCGGAGGCCGTTCGAACCACGAGAGAGACGATGTTCGCAGTCATCAAGACGGGCGGCAAGCAATATCGCGTTGCCGAGAACGACACCATCACGATCGCCAGCCTCGAAGGCGACGAAGGCTCCGCCGTGACCTTCGGCGAGGTCCTGCTGTTCACCGACGGCGACGCGACCCAGGTCGGCGCGCCGCTCCTGTCGGGCTTCAGCGTCACCGGCGAGATCGTCTCCCACGGTCGCGACAAGAAGGTCATCGCCTTCAAGAAGCGCCGCCGGCAGAACTCGCGGCGCAAGCGCGGCCACCGCCAGCACCACACGGTCGTGCGCATCACCGGCCTCTCGGCCGGTTCGAAGAGCGCGTAAGGGCGACCCCGCCCCCACGCGATCCGCACGTTCCGATCCCACGTCATTCGAAAGACTGAACCATGGCACACAAAAAAGCAGGCGGCTCGTCCCGCAACGGCCGCGACTCGGCCGGCCAGCGCCTCGGCGTGAAGAAGTTCGGCTCGGAAGCCGTGATTCCGGGCAACATCATCGTGCGCCAGCGCGGCACCAAGTGGCACCCCGGCACCAATGTCGGCATGGGCAAGGATCACACCCTGTTCGCGCTGACCGAGGGTCGCGTGGAGTTCCAGACCAAGCGCGGCCGCGCCTTCGTGGCGGTGGTGCCGCTCGCGCAAGCGGCAGAGTAGACGGCGGGCGCCTCGAACAGGCGAAGCAGGCCCCGCCGGTGTCCCACACCGAACCGGCGGATCTGTTTCTCGCATCCTGGCCACGAGGCCGGGGGGTCGAACGGAAGACGCGGGGGAGGATGGGGCGCCATCCTCCCTTTCGTCGTCTCAGCGCAACGGTCCTCCGCTACGGAGGATCGCGGCGGAGGAGCCCGAACGATGTTCCCCGATCTGACCCGCGACGACGTCTTCCGGATCGAGACCCGCAGCCTGTGGCTGCGCTGGCCGCGCGCCAAGGACGTGGACGCGATCGTGCGGCGCGCGGGCGATCGGTCGGTTGCCGAGATGACGGCGCGGATCCGCCACCCGATCGACCGGATGGAGACCGAGACCTTCGTGCTCGAGGCGCGGCGCTGCAACGCCGCCGGCGAGGGCCTGGCGATGGCGGTCTCGCTCCGGTCCGACCCGGACGGCCTCGTCGGGTTCGTCGGCATCCGCGCCGACGCGGCGACGGAGGGGGCCCGCCTCGGCTACTGGCTCGGCCGGCCCTTCTGGGGCCGCGGCCTCGCCACCGAGGCCGCCGAGGCGATGGTGCACGCCTACTTCGCCTATGCCGGCGGCTCGGTGCTGTCGGCGGATGCGCGGGTGGAGAACCCGGCGTCGCGCCGGGTGCTGGAGAAGGTCGGCTTCGTCCGCACGGGAACGGCGACGGATTATGTCCCCGTCCGCGGCTGCGACCTGACATCCGATCGCTTCCGGCTCGACCGCGCCGCGTGGTCGGCCCGGTTCGGGGTCTCCGGCTGCGACCGGGCAGCCTGACGAAGCGATCGGCCCGGCGCCCTTGACGTCGCCGGACGGATCGATCGGAATCGATCCCTCGCCGTCTCGGCCCAAGGCCGAAGCGACGGGGTTCGCGGCGGAGCTGCGCAGCGTGCGCGACGCCGATGGACGGGGCCGCATCGCCGCGGCGTGAACGAGACGGGGCGGGCCGGTGGCCCGCGCCCCGACATGAAGACGAGCGACACCGTGAAATTCCTCGACGAAGCCAAAGTCTATGTCCGTTCCGGCGACGGGGGCGCGGGATGCGTCGCGTTCCGGCGCGAGAAGTTCATCGAGTTCGGCGGCCCCAACGGCGGCGACGGCGGGCGCGGCGGCGACGTCTGGGTCGAGTGCGTCGAGGGCCTGAACACGCTGATCGACTATCGCTACCAGCAGCACTTCAAGGCGCGGAAGGGCGAGCACGGCATGGGCTCGAACCGCCACGGCGCCAACGGCGCCGACGTGGTGCTGAAGGTGCCGGCCGGAACCCAGATCCTGGCGGTCGACGGCGAGCACCTGATCGCCGACATGACCCAGGTCGGCCAGCGGGTCCGGCTCGCCAAGGGCGGCAACGGCGGCTTCGGCAACGCCTACTTCACCACCTCGACCAACCGCGCCCCGAAGCACGCCAATCCGGGTCTGGAAGGCACCGAGCAGTGGATCTGGCTGCGCCTCAAGCTCATCGCGGATGCCGGCCTCGTCGGGCTGCCGAACGCCGGCAAGTCGACCTTCCTGGCCACCGTGACCTCGGCCAAGCCGAAGATCGCCGACTATCCCTTCACCACCCTGCATCCGGGGCTCGGCGTCGTGCGCTCGGATGCCCGCGAGTTCGTGCTCGCCGACATCCCCGGGCTGATCGAGGGCGCACACGAGGGCGTCGGCCTCGGCGACCGGTTCCTGGCCCATGTCGAGCGCTGCCGGGTGCTGCTGCACCTCGTCGACGCCACCTGCGAGCATGCCGGCAAGGCCTACAAGATGGTCCGGCACGAGCTGGAGGCCTACGGCGAGGACCTCGCCGGCAAGCCTGAGATCGTGGCGCTCTCCAAGGCCGACACGATCGACGCCGACACCCTGAAGGAGCAGGTTGCCCGCTTGAAGCGCGCCGCCAAGCGCAAGCCGCTCGTCCTGTCCTCGGCCTCGGGCCAGGGCGTGCCGGAGGCGCTGCGTGCGCTCCAGGGCGAGATGGATGCCGCCGCCGAGGCCGAGCGGGTGCCCGAGGCGGCCTGGCAGCCGTGATGACGGGGGTGATCGGGTCGGTTAGCATCGCCCGAGGTTGTTGAACCTGTGGAGGTTTCGATGACGGAAGCGCTGATCGTCATGAACGACGAAGCCTTCGCTCTTGCCCATGAACTCGCGGAGCGCGCCGGCACCACGGTCGACGAGGCGGTGGTCACGGCGTTGCGAGAGCTCGACCGCCGCGTCGCGACGGTCAACGATGACCTGACACCGACGCAACGTGCCGAACGGGACGTGATCCGAGCGCTGGTCCGTGAGGCGCGGGCACATCGCATCGCGAACGTCCCCACCGATCATGACTATCTCTACGACGAGTACGGCCTGCCGGTATGATCGCGCTCGACACCTCGGCGATCGTCGCGATTGCGATGGAAGAGCCTGAAGGCGAGCGTTTCGACACGCTGGTCGCCAAGAATCGGGCGATCATCGGAACCCCGACGTTGCTCGAGGCCAGGATCGTGCTGGGCTCGCTGATGCCGGGTTTTGCCGAGGATTTTTTGGAGGTCCTGATCCTGCGGACCACGGTGCAGCCGGTCGCCTTCACGCTCCAGATGTACCGCATGGCATCCGATGCCTTCCAGCGCTTCGGGAAGGGACAAGGGCATCCGGCGCGGTTGAACTTCGGCGACTGCCAATCCTATGCCGTCTCCAAAGCCCACGATGCGCCCCTCCTGTTCAAGGGTGACGACTTCGTCCAAACCGACCTCGTCCCAGCTTACGTCCCGGCGTCATGACCCCCTCCCTCGATCAATTCCGCCGCGTCGTCATCAAGGTCGGCTCGGCCCTGCTGGTGGACCGCGCCCGCGGCCGGCTGCGGCACGCCTGGCTCGCGGCGCTCGCCGAGGACATCGCCGACCTGCATGCCCGCGGGGTCGACGTGCTGGTGGTGTCCTCGGGCAGCATCGCGCTCGGGCGCACCGTGCTCGGCTTCGCGCCGGGGGGCCTGCGGCTAGAGGAGAGCCAGGGCGCGGCCTCGGTCGGGCAGATCGCGCTGGCGCGGCACTGGGCCGAGGCGCTGGGCCACCACGGCATCGTCGCCGGGCAGATCCTGGTGACGCCGCAGGACACCGAGGAGCGCCGCCGCTACCTCAACGCGCGAGCGACCGTGCTCAAGCTCTTGGAGATGCGCGCGGTTCCGGTGGTCAACGAGAACGACACGGTGGCGACCTCCGAGATCCGCTACGGCGACAACGACCGGCTCGCGGCCCGCGTCGCCACGATGATTGGGGCCGACGTGCTGGTGTTGTTCTCCGACATCGACGGCCTCTACACCGCCCCCCCGAGCGCCGACCCGGACGCGCGCCACCTGGCCGTGGTCGAGCGGATCACGCCCGAGATCGAGGCGATGGCCGGCGGTCCCGCCTCGGAGCTGTCGCGGGGCGGCATGCGGACCAAGGTCGAGGCCGCCAAGATCGCGGTGTCGGGCGGGACCCACATGATCATCGCCGACGGCCGCGAGAAGAACCCGCTTCGCGCCGTCGTCGCGGGCGGCCGCTGCACCTGGTTCCTGTCCGGTTCCACGCCCACCGCAGCGCGGAAAACCTGGATCGCCGGGTCGCTCGAGCCGCGCGGCACCCTGGTGATCGACGACGGCGCGGCGCGCGCGCTCGACGGTGGGGCGAGCCTGCTGCCGGTCGGCGTCTGCGGCGTCGAGGGCAGCTTCGGCCGGGGCGACGCGGTGCTGATCCGCGACCGCGCCGGGCGGGTGCTGGGCCGCGGCCTCGTCGGCTACGACAGCACGGAGGCGGCGCTGATCCAGGGGCGCCCGAGCACGCAGATCGCTGACCTCCTCACCTATCCGGGACGCGCCTGGATGGTGCATCGCGACGACTTGGCGATGTTCTAGAACCGGTCGCGCCGCGTCCATGACTGGATACGAGCGCTTTCGAAACGTTCCGATCTTTGCCGCGGCGCTTGTTTCGTGCTGCCCGAGGATGCAGATAAGTCGCAGCTTCGTAGGCGGCTCGGGGAAGGCCGCCGACCTGGGATGATGCCCGTGCCAGTCCTGAACATGCGATCCGGCTTCGCGTCGGCCGACGACCTCGCCGAGCAGATGAACGGCATCGGCCGGCGCGCCCGCGCCGCCGGCCGCAAGCTGGCGCTGGCCTCGGCCGAGACCAAGGACGTGGCGTTGCGGGCCATCGCCGAGCGCCTGCGCGCCGACCGCGCCGTCATCCTGCGCGAGAACGCCCGCGATGTCGCCGCCGCGAAGGCCGCCGGGCAGAGCCAGGCGCTGATCGACCGGCTGACCCTCGACGAGGGCCGCCTCGCGGCGATCGCCGACGCGGTCGAGAAGATCGGCGCGCTGGCCGACCCCGTCGGGCGCCAGGTCGCGGCCTTCGAGCGCCCGAACGGCCTGCTGATCGAGCGCATCGCCGTGCCGCTCGGCGTCGTCGGCGTGATCTTCGAGAGCCGCCCGAACGTCACCGCCGATGCCGGCGCGCTCTGCCTCAAGGCCGGCAACGCGGCGATCCTGCGCGCCGGCTCGGACAGCCACCGCAGCGCCATGGCCATCGCCGAGGCGATGCGCGCCGGGCTCGAGGCCACCGGCCTGCCCGCGGACGCAATCCAGATCGTGCCGACGAAGGACCGCGCCGCGGTCGGCGCGATGCTCGCCGGCCTCGACGGCTGCATCGACGTGATCGTGCCCCGCGGCGGGCGCGGCCTGGTCGAGCGCGTCCACGCCGAGGCGCGGGTCCCGGTCTTCGCCCACCTCGACGGCATCTGCCACGTCTACGTCGCGGCCGCCGCCGACCTCGGCATGGCCCGGACCATCCTGCTCAACAGCAAGATGCGGCGCACCGGCATCTGCGGCGCCACCGAGACGCTGCTGGTCGACCGCGCCTGCGCCGGCACCCATCTCGCCCCCCTCGTCGCCGCCCTGCTCGACGCCGGCTGCGCGGTGCGCGGCGACGCCGACGTGCAGGCGGTGGACGGTCGCGTCACGGCGGCGACCGAGGCCGACTGGCGCACCGAGTACCTCGACGCGATCATCTCGGTCCGCGTCGTCGACGGGCTCGAGGCGGCGATCGAGCACATCGAGACCTACGGCTCGCACCACACCGACGCGATCGTCACCGAGGACGGCGACGAGGCCGTCCGCTTCCTCGCCGAGGTCGATTCCGCGATCGTGGTGCACAACGCCTCGACCCAGTTCGCCGATGGCGGCGAGTTCGGCTTCGGCGCCGAGATCGGCATCGCCACCGGCCGCATGCATGCCCGCGGCCCGGTCGGCGTGGAGCAGCTCACCACCTTCAAGTACCGGGTCCACGGCAGCGGCCAGACGCGCCCGTGAGCGGCGCGGTCTCGCCTGCCGTGATCCGCGCCGTTGCGTGAGGGCGCGCTGCCGCCCGCGTCGCCGGGGATGCGGATCGGCCTGTACGGTGGCTCGTTCAACCCGGCGCATGCCGGCCACCTGCATGTCGGCACCATGGCGCTGCGCCGCCTGCGCCTCGACCGGGTGTGGTGGCTGGTCACGCCCGGAAACCCGCTGAAGCGCGGGCGGCCGATCGCGCCGCTCTTCGAGCGCTGCGCGCAGGCCGCCGCGGTGGCGAAGGGCGATCCGCGGATCGCGGTGACCGGGTTCGAGGCGGCGATCGGCGCCCGCTTCACCCGCGACACCCTGCACTGGCTGGTGCGGCGGCGGCCGGGCATCCGCTTCGTCTGGATCATGGGGGCCGATTCGCTGGCGAGCTTCCATCGCTGGAAGGGCTCGGCCGAGATCATGGGCCTGATGCCGGTCGCGGTGATCGACCGCCCCGGCCACACCCTCAGCGCGCCGGGCGCGCGGGCCGCCCGACGGTTCTCCGCCGCCCGCATCCCGGAATCGGACGCCTCCGCCCTGCCGGGCATGGCGCCCCCGGCCTGGGTGTTCCTGCACGGCCCGCGCTCGCATCTCTCCTCGACGCAGATCCGCGATGCGCGGAGCGGCACCGGGGAACCTTGAATTACCGCCCGGAACCGGCCAAAGTCGTCGGTTCAACGCAGGCGCGCGTCGCCACTGCCGATATCCGAGGAATCAGGACGCTGTCCGAGTCGCTCCACACGGGAACCCAGGGTTCCGAGACCGCCGCCCTGGCCAGGGTCGAAGACCTGAGGACGCTCGTGCTCGGGTGCCTCGACGAGATGAAGGCCGAGGAGACGATCGCCATCGATCTCGCCGGCAAGACCTCGATCGCCGACACGATGATCATCGCCTCCGGACGGTCGCAGCGTCACGTCGGCTCGATCGCCGACCACATCACGCAGGAGATGAAGGCCAAGTCCTTCGGCACCGCCCGCGTCGAGGGCATGCCGGCCTGCGACTGGGTGCTGATCGATGCCGGCGACATCCTCGTCCACATCTTCAGGCCCGAGGTGCGCGGCTTCTACAACCTCGAGAAGATGTGGGGCTCCGACCGCCCCTCGGGCGTCTCCGCCGACTGAACGCCGACCCGTTGCGCCTCCTCGTCGCCGCGATCGGGCGCCTCAAGAACGGGCCCGAGCGGGACCTGACCGCGCGCTACCGCGAGCGTGCGGCCCAGCTCGGTCGCGGCCTCGGCTTCCCCGCCTGCGACATCGCCGAGATGGTCGAGAGCCGTGCGCGGCGCGCCCCCGACCGCTGCGCCGAGGAGGCGTCCGGGCTGCTCGCCCAGGTGCCGGCCGGCGGCGTCCTCGTCGCCTACGACGAGCGCGGCCGCGCCGACCTGCCGAGCGAGCGCGTCGCCGAGCGCATCCGCGACTGGCGCGATGCCGGGCGCCCGGCCCTGGTGGTCGCCATCGGCGGGGCCGACGGGCTCGATGCCACCGTCCGGGCCCGGGCCGACCTCACCCTGTCCTTCGGTGCCGCGACGCTGCCTCACGGCATCGTGCGCGTGCTGGCGCTCGAGCAGCTCTACCGCGCCCTCACGATCCTGGCGGGCCACCCGTATCATCGCGGCGATCCCGACGGGTGAATGCCTCGCGTGCGCCGCAATGCTGGATGAGACCTGCGCTGATGAACGGAGCCGGCAAACGCACGCCATGACGCTGGTCCTCACGAGGCTGGTCGCCACGGGCGTCCTCGCCGCAGCCCTCGCCGCCCTGCCCGCGGCCCGTCCGCGGGCCCAGGACGCGGCGGCGCCCGTCACCGAGGCCGAGCGCATCCAGCGCGCCATCGACGAGCGCGACCGCCGCGCGGACAACCTCAAGCGGGTGCAGGATGCGCTCGCCGCGAGCGTGGGCGCCAAGGCGCAGTTCGAGTCCGAGATCGCCAGCATCGGCGGCGACCGGGCCAAGCTCGACGCGGCGCTCCTCGATGCCGGCCGGCAGTCCCAGGCCACCGAGGACCGGATGAGCCGCCTGGAGGAGCGCCTCAAGACGCTGTCGGGCAGCGAGGCCGCCATCCGCCGCTCGCTCGAGGCCCGCCGCGGGGTGATCGCCGAGATCCTGGCGGCGCTCCAGCGCATGGGCCGGCGCCCGCCGCCGGCGGTGCTGGTCAACCCGGAAGACGTTCTGGCGGTGATCCGCACCTCGATGCTGCTCGGGGCGATCGTGCCCGAGATGCGCGGCGAGGTGGACACGCTGGCCGCCGACCTCGCCGAGCTCGTGCGCCTGCGCGGCCTCATCGCCGCCGACCGGCAGGGCCTGCAGAACGACATCGCCGGCTGGGCGCGCGAGCAGCAGCGCCTCGCGGCCCTCGTCGCCGCGCGGAGGACCCGGCAGGCGGAGGTCGAGACCGGGCTCGCCGCCGAGCGGACCCGTGCCGCCGACCTCGCCAAGGAGGCCCGGAGCCTGAAGGACCTCCTCGACCGCATCGAGGGCGAGGTCGCCACCGCCAAGCGCTCCGCCGACGAGGCCAAGGCGGCCGAGCAGCGCGAGGCGAAGGCGACGCAGGAGCGTTTCGCCGCAGCCGGCATCCGCGACCCCGCTAAGCTCGCCCCGAAGGTGAAGTTCGTCGACGCCCGGGGGGACGTGCCGCGCCCGGTCAGCGGCCGCCTGCTGCGCGGCTTCAACCAGCCCGACGGCAACGGCGGGATGACGCGCGGCATTTCGCTCGCCACCCGCGCGAAGGCCGTGGTGTCCTCTCCCGCCGACGGCTGGGTGCAGTTCGCCGGGCCGTTCCGGTCGTACGGACGACTCTTGATCATCAACGCCGGCGATGGCTACTATCTTCTGCTGGCTGGGATGGACCAGATCTCGGTCGAGGTCGGCCAATTCGTGCTCGCGGGCGAGCCGGTCGGTAACATGGGCGAGGGAAGTGCGGTCCAGCCGGTGATGAGCGGCGACGGCAGCGATCCGATCCTGTACGTGGAATTCAAGAAGGACGGCGGCTCCATCGATCCGGAGCCTTGGTGGGCGAAAAGCCCCAGCGAGAAGGTTCGCGGATAATGCGCAAGACGTCCCTCATCATGCTCGGCGCGTTCCTGGGAGCAGGCACGTCGATGGTCGCGACGCAGACCGACTTCCTGTCGGGTCCGCGCGCCGTGGCGGCCTCCGCCGAGACCTACCGCCAGCTCAGCCTGTTCGGCGACGTGTTCGAGAAGGTCCGCACCGATTACGTCGAGAAGCCCGACGAGGCGAAGATGATCGAGGCGGCCGTCAACGGCATGCTGACCTCGCTCGACCCGCATTCGAGCTACATGGACGCCAAGGCGTTCCGCGACATGCAGACCACGACCCGCGGCGAGTTCGGCGGGCTCGGCATCGAGGTCACGATGGAGGACGGCCTGATCAAGGTCGTGACCCCGATCGACGACACCCCGGCCTCGAAGGCGGGGCTGCTCTCGAACGACATCATCACCCAGATCGACGACGACCAGGTCCAGGGCCTGACCCTGAACCAGGCGGTCGACAAGATGCGCGGCCCGGTGAACTCGCCGGTGAAGCTCAAGATCACCCGCAAGGAGGCCAAGGACCCGATCGAGGTCACGCTCAACCGCGACGTGATCAAGATCAAGCCCGTGCGCTCGCGCGTCGAGGGGGCCGACATCGGCTACATCCGCCTGACGCAGTTCAACGAGCAGACCTACGACGGCCTCAAGGCTGCCGTGGACAAGCTCTCGACCGACATCGGGCAGGACAAGATCAAGGGCTACGTGATCGACCTGCGCAACAACCCGGGCGGCCTGCTCGACCAGGCGGTGATGGTCTCCGACGCGTTCCTCGACCGCGGCGAGATCGTCTCGACCCGCGGCCGCAACCCGGACGAGACCCAGCGCTTCTCGGCCAAGGCCGGCGACATCACCAAGGGCAAGCCGGTGGTGGTGCTCGTCAACGGCGGCGCGGCCTCGGCCTCCGAGATCGTCGCCGGCGCCCTGCAGGATCACAAGCGCGCGACCATCCTCGGCACGCGCTCGTTCGGCAAGGGCTCGGTGCAGTCGATCATCCCGCTCGGCGGCTCGGGCGCGCTGCGCCTCACCACGGCGCGCTACTACACGCCGTCCGGCCGCTCGATCCAGGCCAAGGGCATCGAGCCCGACGTCGAGGTGCTGCAGGAGGTCCCGGACGAGCTCAAGGGCAAGGACGAGACCAAGGGCGAGGCCGGCCTGAAGGGCCACCTCAAGCAGAAGGACGTCGAGGAGCGCGGCGGCTCGTCGGCCTACGTCCCGCCGGATCCCGCCAAGGACAAGCAGCTCACCGCCGCCGTCGACTTCCTGCACGGCATCCAGAAGGGCGCCGCGAACGCCCAGAAGCCGACGATGCCGAACTGATCCCGTCCGGGATCGACGACACGGCGAGAACCCCGTCCGGCGCGTGCCGGGCGGGGTTCTTCGCATGGCGCCCGTGCGCGCGTTGCGAGCCGTTTCGAGCGCGGCGGATGCCGGCTCGCGTGACGAGAGCGCGACCACACAACGAGAGCGAGCTTGTTCCGTGATCCGGTGATCACGGAACAGGCTCTAGGACCGAAGGCCGCTCTTACGAAAAATTAACCATGGCGGCCGGCAATGACGGCGGGGCTGCCTTGCCGCGACCGGCGATTCTCCGGCGGCCCCGCCAGTTCCGAGGGCCAGTGACCGACTCGTCCGACGATATCCTGACGCGTCCCCTCGGGGTCGACGTCCCCGCCCCCGGCCCGAAGGCCGCGCTGGCACGCCTGCGCGCGCGCCTCGCGACCCTCGGCCGGTCTCCACGCGCCGTCGCGGCCGGTCTCGGCGGCCTCGGCGTGGCGGTGCTCGGCCTCGTGCTCCTGCTCGGCGACCCGAAGGCGGGCGAGCCGCGGGTCCAGGTCGCCATCGCTGTCCGCGAGACGATGCCCGCCGCCGGGCGTCCCCCGTCGCCGGAGGCCGCCGCCGCGAACGAGCCGGCGCCGGCATCGAAGCTCCAGAGCAGCGCCGTCGAGGTCGAGTCGGCCTCCGGCGTCACCGTGGTGCGGGCCGGCGGGTCGGCCGCGCCGGCCGAGGCGGTGGTGATCCGCGTGCCCCAGGCCGACGCGCCCAAGCTCGCGCCCGCCCCCGACCCGCGCCTGACCGAGCGTGGCCGCCACGGCGTCCTGCCCAAGCTCGGCGACGGCCGCATCCGCCCGCTCGACGTCTACGCACGCTCCGAGGAGCCCGGCAGCGGGCCGCGCATCGCGATCCTGCTCACCGGCCTCGGCGTCGGCCAGGCCGCCACCGCGAGCGCGATCGTCAAGCTGCCGCCCGCCGTCAGCCTCGCCTTCTCCCCCTACGGCGCCGATGCCGAGCGCAGCGCGGCGCGGGCCCGCGCCTTCGGCCACGAGATCCTGCTCCAAGCGCCGATGGAGCCGTTCGACTACCCCGACAGCGATCCCGGCCCGCAGGGCCTGCTCACCGCCGCCAAGGGATCCGAGAACGCCGACCGCCTCGCCTGGGTGATGAGCCGGTTCTCGGGCTATGTCGGCGTCACGAACTTCATGGGAGCCAAGTTCATGGCCGACGCGGTCGCGTTCGAGCCGGTCCTGCGCGACATCGCCACCCGCGGGCTCGGCTTCCTCGACGACGGCACCAACGCGCGCGGCGTGCCCGCGGACCTGCTCGGCAAGACCAAGGTGCCGGCGGCCCGCGCCGAGATCGTCCTCGACGCGGTGCCGCGCCCGGAGGCGATCGATCGCGAGCTCGCCCGGCTCGAAGCGCAGGCCCGCGCCAACGGATTCGCCCTCGCTTCGGGCAGCGCCCAGCCGATGACGATCGAGCGGATCGCGCGCTGGAGCCGCGAGCTCGAGGGCCGCGGCATCCGCCTCGTGCCGGCGAGCGTGGCGCTCCGCGGCGCGAAGGCGGTGCGGGTGACGAAGGCGGACTGAGCCCGGCGGCTGCCGCGATCGGGCGCTGCCGATATCGTGTTTCCCGACGTTGCCGCGCCGGTTGGCCCTCCCTATGGTCGCGGCCGATGAAGAGCGACACCGAATCCCGCGATCCGGGCGAGAGCCTGCCCTATCGCCCCTGCGTCGGGGTCACCCTGATCAACCGCGCCGGGCTCGTCTTCGTCGGTCGCCGCAAGCCGGAGGCCGGCCCCGAGCACGTCGCGGGCGACCTCGCCTGGCAGATGCCGCAGGGCGGGATCGACGACGGCGAGGCGCCGCAGGCCGCAGCCCTGCGCGAGCTTCACGAGGAGACCAACGTCGGCGCGGCCTCGGTCCGGCTGCTCGCCGAGGCGCCGGATTGGCTGTCCTACGATTTGCCGCCCGATGTGCGAAAGCAGGCCTGGCGCGGCCGCTACCGCGGTCAGACGCAGCGCTGGTTCGCCTTCGGGTTCCTCGGGGACGACGACGCGATCGACGTCGAGCGTCCCGGCGGCGGTGCCCACAAGGCCGAGTTCGACGCGTGGCGCTGGGTGCCGTTCGCGGAGCTGCCGGGGCTGATCGTGCCGTTCAAGCGGCCGGTCTACGAGGGCGTCGTCGCGGCCTTCGCGCCGCTGCACGCGTGGTCGGTCGGCGCGTGAGCGCGGCGGCCGGGCGATAGGCTGGGCGATGCGCTGGTGGGTGTTTCCCCTCGTCGCGGTGCTCGGCTGGTTCGCCTTCACCCTGACGCCGCTCTGGACGCTCTACGACTTCGCGCGGGCGGTGAGGGCGCACGACGTCGCGTTCGTCCAGCAGCATGCCAACTTTCGCACGCTGCGGCTGTCGCTGGTCCGGCAGACCACCGCCGCCCTGCGCTCGGCGTCGGACAACGATCCGACCCTCGATGCCAAGGATCGCCAGCGCCTCAACGAGGCGGCGGTCGGCGTGGCGCTGGCGCTCGCGGAATCGATGGTGACGCCCGAGACCGTGCTCGACCTGCTCGACGACGGCTGGCCGCAGAGCCTCGACATCCCGCGTCCCGACGGGGTGAAGCCGTCCGGGCTCAGGCTGGATCGCATCGGGCGGGTGTTTCCGTTCTGGATCGCCTCGGAGATGCGCGGCTTCCGCACCGCCGTGATCGCGATCCCGCCGGACGCGCCGCGGGCGCAGCAGCTGCGGGTGCGCCTGCGCCTGCGCGGCTGGACCTGGCGGCTCGTCGACATCGAGGTCGCCGAGGCCCTGCGCGACCAGATGGCCCAGCGCCTCGGCCGGACCCTGGCCCGGGCCCGCGCCGGCGAGCGGGCACCGGCAGCCCAACCCTGAGGGTGAGCGGCAGCGCGCGGCGGGTTTCAGGTCACGCGCGAGCGTCGTCCCGCAAACGATTGCAGGGGCGAGAATGTCCCGAGCCGGCATTCATGACAGGCGCGCCCGATCGATCGCGGTCCGCGATGGCCGGCACCGCGCTGGGGGCCCTGCACCACCGCATCGTTGCGAAACGTCTCGTGGCCGATCCTCGACAGGGCCCCGGAACGCACCCCTGGAGGCCCGGACGCCGACGGAGCCGTCGGCGTCGGCGAGTTCGATGTTGTCGACCCCGCGCACAAAAGGGCGTCCGCCCGCCGCAAGCGCGCGTCCGGCAGGCCGCCTCGCCGACCGTCGCGCCTCGCACACGCGTGCGGGGACGGGCGGTCGCCGTGCGGGCGTCAGGCTTTCGGCAGCATCCGGTCGCTGATGATGCGGCGCTGGATCTCGCTGGTGCCCTCGAAGATCGTCGTCAGCCGCGCGTCGCGCCAGTAGCGCTCGACCCGCCGCTCGGTGGTGTAGCCGTTGCCGCCGTGGAGCTGCATTGCCTGGTTGGTGACGCGCACCGCCATCTCGGTGGCCAGCAGCTTCACCATGGCGGACTCGCTCTCGGCCGCCTCGCCCTGGTCGAGGAGATGGGCGACCTGGCACCAGAAGGCGCGCGCCTGCGCCACCTCGGCCGCCATGTCGGCGAGCGCGAAGCGCAGCGCCTGGAAGTCGCCGATCGGGTGGCCGAACTGCACGCGCTCCTGAAGGTAGGCCTGGGAGTCCTCCACCGCCGCGCGCGCGACGCCGACGGCGCGGGCCGCGGTGTGGACGCGGGCGATGTTGAGGCCGCGCTGCACCGAGGCGAAGCCGCCGGAATCCGCGTCCGCGCCGCCGTCGCCGTAGAGGCCGGTGAGGCGGTCGCTCTCGGGGACGCGCACCCCGTCGAGCTCGAGCTGGAACGTCAGGAAGCCGTGATAGCCGATCTTGTCGATGACGTGCCCGGTCATGCCCTCGGGGAACTCGCCCGGCGGCTTGACCACCAGGAACGGCTCGAGCCCGGCCGAGCGCGATTCGCCGGGCTCCGGATCGCGGGTCCGGGCCAGAACCTCGATGAAGTCGGCCGCGCGCGCGAAGCCCGCCCAGCGCTTGGTCCCGGTCAGCACCCAATGGTCGCCCTCGCGCACCGCCCGCGTCTGCACGCCGGCGAGGTCCGAGCCGGCTCCCGGCTCGGAGAGGGCGATGCCGCCGATCCATTCGCCCCGCGCCGACCGCGCCAGCAGGTCGGCGCGGCGGGCGTCGTCGAGCACCTGCGTGCCGAGCCCCTGCCCCCGCGCCAGGATGCTGCCGACCGAGAGCCACGCCCGCGCGAGTTCCTCCGAGACGAGGCAGTACTCGAACACCCCGAGCCCCATGCCGCCATGCTCGGCCGGGATCGTCAGGCCGAACCAGCCCTTCTCGGCCATCGCGGCGATGAGCGAGCGCGGCATCTCGGCCTTCTGCGGGTCGAGCGCGTCGGCGAGCGGCATCACCACGTCGCGGGCGAAGGCGCGGGCCTCGGCCTGGAGCGCGACGCGCGCATCCGTGCGCCAGGGCGACATCAGCTCGGGCGGCTTCGGGGCGTGGCGATCCGGCTTCTCGGACGGATCGGCGGCGCGGGCGGCAGGGGCGTTGGAAATCGGATCCTCCCGGTCGAGCTTCGAGTCTCTTGCCGTGGCAAACTGGACCGCGTGACCCTGGAGGCAATGCGCCGCCGCCGCAACGCTCTAACGGGCCCGCCACTTGGCATAGCGCTCGCGGGCACGCTCCAGCGCGGCCGCGAGCGGGAAGAGCGGATCGGGCGAGGCCTCGACCAACCGGTGCGCGATCGCCCGGCGCCCGGTCCAGAACATCTCGGCGAGGCGGTAGTCCGGGGCGGCGCAGGAATCGATCCGCGCGATCGCGCCGTCCCGCAGCGCGGCCTCGGTGAGGCGATGGACGAGCTGGACGCCCGGCGCGGCGGCGGCCTCCGCCTCGTCGTAGGAGATCTTCAGGACGAAATCCTCGTGACCGCTTCGCGGAAGGATCGCGGCGGCGAGCGTGCGGCGATCGCGGCGCAGGCGCAGGATCCGGATCCGGCCCTGGGCGCCGAACCCGGCGACCATCCCGCGCAGGAACGCGGCCTCGGCCGGGCGCTGGCCGAGGGCGGTCCCGGCCCGGCCCTTCCAGCCGGCGGTCTCGAGGGCGACGTAGTCGTCGAGCGCGTCGATCAGCGCGGCCGGATCGGCGATCGTCTCGAGCACCACCGCACCGCCGGCCTCCAGGCGCTCGCGCGCGAGCCGCAGCTTGCGCCGGCTCCTGCCGCTGACGTGGCCGAGATAGCCCGTGCGCGCCTCCGGCGTCAGGCCGGCGAGGTCGAGGGAGCCGCGGGCATGCGCCCAGTAGGCGGCATCGCGCCGCCCCGTCCGCGCCGCCAGCAGATCCGCGAAGCGGCCATCCGCCGGCGCGTTGAGCAGCAGCAGCCGCGGCGGCAGCCCGAGCGCCCTGGGCGCATCGAGCAGCCCGGCGAGGGCGCGGTCGGGCTCGGCGGCGTCGAGCAGCGGCACGCCCAAGGGGCAGAAGCCGTGCGTCCAGCCGATCAGGACCGGCAGCGGCAGGCCCCAGCGGATGCGCGAGATCCGGAACGGCCACAGGGCGAGCCATCGCGCGCCGGGCTCGTCCGGCGGGCGGTCGGCGACGATCAGGAGCCGAACGCCGTCGCCGAAGGCCCCGGCCGCCGGCAGCGCGTAGTCGGCCTCGTAGAACGGGTTGGCGACGCAGGCCTTCGCGCCGAGCGCGCGCCAGGCCGCGACGCCGGGCGCTGCCGGATCGAGCGGGCGCAGGGCGGCGTACAGCCCGCCCGGCATCCTGGCCGTCGCACCCGCCCTCATCCGGCGACCCGATGCAGGCGCCGCCGCACCACGCCGGCGATGCCGACCACGTCGTAGCGCCACGCGGCGGCGAGGAAGCCGAGGGCCAGCACGGCGAAGCGCAGGATCTGCGCCGGGGCGCCCTCCCCGCCCGGGAGCCAGGCGAGGGCCGCCGGGACGAGGCCGGTCGCCACGGCGATCGCCGCGATGCCGGCGATGTCGGCCAGCGGAAGCGGCATCGCCGGCAGGCCGGACCCGTGCCGGTTCGCCCCGAGGATGAACACGAGGCAGGCCGCGGCCTGACCCGCCGCGAAGGCGATCGCCGCGCCGGCGACGCCGAGATGCGGGATCAGCGCCAGCGAGAGCACGCTCACCGTCACCAGGGTCGCCGTCGAGGCCACGGCCTCGAGGCGGCTCGACTGCGTGAAGTAGATGATCTGCCCGAAATAGTAGGCGCGGAACATCATCAGCACGCTGGCCAGGATCAGCACCGGGGCCAGCGCCCGCGCCTGGTCGCGATAGTCCGGCCCGAGCAGGACCGAGACGACGACCCCGTCGAAGTTGAGGTAGAACGCGGCGCCGAAGGCCGCGACCAGCGCCATCGCGCGGGCGGCGTCGCACAGCACCGCGGTCGCCGCCGGCATCCCCCCGGCGCGCGCCTCGCGCTTGGCGATCGAGATCAGCGAGAGGGCCAGCGCCTCGCCGAACACGACGAAGCTCTGCTTCAGGAAGTCGGCGATCGCGCCGTAGGCGCCGAGATGCTCCGGCCCGACGGTCTTCACGATGATCAGCCGGTCGACCACCTGGGCCAGAGCCGCGATGCCGAAGGACAGCACCAGCGGCCAGCCGTAGGCGATGAGGCGCAGCGCCTCCGCCCGGCTGCCGCGGCCCGGCATCAGCGGGACCACCGTCGCGGCGGCCGGGATCGACGACAGCGCGTAGGCGGTCGCCACGGCCAGCGCGAGATGGACGGCGTCGCCCGACACCATCAGCACCGCGCTGCCGAGGCCGAGGATCAGGATTCCGCGCAGGACGACCGACATCGCCACCGCGACGGCCTGCAGCCGTGTGCGCGCGATCTCGGTGGCGCCCTCGAACAGGGTCGTGCCGAAGGCGAGCGCGACGATCGCCGCCGCGATCCGCGGCGACACGACGTGGAGCGCCACCGCGAGCGCGCTTCCGATCGCCGCCAGCGCCAGCGTGCACAGCAGGATGCGCAGGACCGTGCCGACCTGCGCGCCCTCGCTCGCCTCGTCGTACAGGGCGAAGAACGCGAATTTCGGCCATTGGCAGGTGGCTCCGTAGAGCACCAGCGACCAGGACAGGATGTAGAGGTAGGTGCCGTAGCTCTCCGGCGGCGCGAGACGCGTGAACACCGCGACCGAACCGAGGTTGATCGCTGCGGCGAAGCCGCGGGAGCCGACGTAGATCGCGGTGTGGTGGGCGATCATCCGCGACCGCCGGGCGGCCGGACGGCCCGGTGCCTCCGGAACGGGACCGATCCGCTCCGGTGCGGGATGGCTCGGGCGAGCGGGTGGGCGGGGGAACGGGACGGCATCGGCGGACGCTGCACCGGCCGTGGCGCCGCGTCCATCCCGCAATGCGGCGACGGTTGACCGGCCGTTGACTTCGCAACCGCGAAGGCGCATAGCCCGAGGGCAGCGTCAGCGGCCGACAGACGGGTCCGCTTGAGAGGGCTGCGTGACGGATACGAGGGACGGCGCGGATCGCGCCTCTCCGAATGTCCGGCCCCTCTCTTCATAACGTGCATGCACCCGGGCCGCCCCATCACGCGGGCAGCCTCCTGCTCTACGGATCGCACCTCTCTCCGTACTTGGCGGCGCCGCTCGATACGAGCCGGGCCCGCGCTCGCGATCCGGCTGCCTGAGAAGTAACACCTTGACCCAGTTCACCGATTTCGGCCTCGCCCAGCCCGTGCTGAAGGCGCTCGAAGAGGCCGGCTACCACACTCCCACCCCGATCCAGTCGCAGGCGATCCGCCCGGCGATGGAAGGCCGCGACCTCTGCGGCATCGCCCAGACCGGCACCGGCAAGACCGCCGCCTTCGCCCTGCCGATCCTGCACCGCCTGAGCCTCGAGAAGCGCCATGCGCCGCGTCGCGGCTGCCGGGTGCTGGTGCTCTCGCCGACCCGCGAGCTCGCCAACCAGATCGCCGAGAGCTTCTCCGATTACGGCCGGCACCTGCCGCTGACCAACACCGTCGTGTTCGGCGGCGTCACCATCGGCCGCCAGGAGCGGGCGCTGGCGCCGGGCGTCGACATCCTCGTCGCCACCCCGGGCCGGCTGATCGACCTCGTCGACCGCCGCTCGCTGACGCTGGAAGGCGTCGAGATCCTCGTCCTCGACGAGGCCGACCAGATGCTCGACCTCGGCTTCATCCATGCGCTCAAGCGCATCGTGAAGATGCTGCCGGCCAAGCGCCAGAGCCTGTTCTTCTCGGCGACCATGCCGAAGAACATCGCTGGCCTCGCCGACCAGTACCTGCGCGATCCGGTCCAGGTCGCCGTCACGCCGGTGGCCACCACCGCCGAGCGCGTCGAGCAGCAGGTGATCTTCGCCCATACCGGCGCCAAGCAGGCGCTGCTCGCCCACATCCTGCGCGATCCGAAGATCGAGCGCGTGCTGGTCTTCACCCGGACCAAGCACGGCGCCGACCGCGTCGTGCGCGGCCTCGAGAAGGTCGGCACCGCGGCCTCCGCCATCCACGGCAACAAGTCCCAGCCGCAGCGCGAGCGCGCGCTGGCCGCCTTCAAGGACGGGCAGTGCCGCGTGCTGGTGGCGACCGACATCGCCGCGCGCGGCATCGACGTCGAGGCGGTGAGCCACGTCGTCAACTTCGACCTGCCGAACGTGCCCGAGAGCTACGTCCATCGCATCGGCCGCACCGCGCGCGCCGGCGCGGACGGGCTCGCGATCTCGTTCTGCAACGACGAGGAGAAGGCGTACCTGCGCGACATCGAGCGCATCACCCGCCAGCGCATCCCCGTCGCCCCCTTCCCCGAGGGCTTCACCCCGCCTTCGCGCCAGGAGGCGGCCGAGATCGCCCAGGCCGAGGAGCGCCGTCCCGACACCCGCGGCCAGCGCCCCGGCGGCGGCCGTCCGGGCCAGCGTCCCGGTGGCCGGCCGGGCCAGGCGCCCGGCGGTCGTCCCGGCCAGGGCCGCCCGTTCGGCGGCGGCAACCGCACCGCCGAGGCCGGCCGCGGCCCGGGTCGTCCCGACGGCGCCCGCCAGCCCGACACCCGCAACGCCCGCCCGCAGGGCGAGCGCCCGAGCAACGGCCCGCGCCCCGAGCGCGCCGCCGGCGATCGTCCGCGCCAGCCCGCCAACAACCGTCCGCGCAGCGGCGGCGGCGGCAACGGCGGCGGCGAGGGCCGTGCCATCGGCTGGCTCGACCGCAGCCCGCGCTCCTGAGCCAGCTCGCTTCCTGACCTGATCGAGAAGGCCGCCCCGGATACCCGGGGCGGCCTTCTGCTTTTTCGTATCCGGTGTCCTGCCGCCTGCGCGGGAGCATTGCCGGCGGTCGTCCCGCGCCCCATCTCGACGGCATCGAGACAGGAGCAGCCCCGATGCGATTCGAGATCTACCGCGATGCGCTGGGCCATTGGCGCTGGCGCCTGCGGGCGCAGAACGGCAACGTCGTCGCCGATTCGGGCGAGGGCTACGTTCGCCGCGAGGATTGCGAGCACGGCATCGCGCTGGTCCGTCAGAGCGAGACCGCGAAGGTCGTCGACATGACGACGCAGATCGCCTGATCACAACCGAAAGTCGGCTTTCGCGACGAAACGCTTTTCGCGGTTCGTGCGTTTCGACGGCTCGGGCTCAAGCCCCGCTCGTACGTCTCCCATCCACGAAAGAGTTGAGATCCGCGATGAGGAAATTCCTGCTGGCCGCCCTGCTCGTCCTGGGCTTCGCGGCCGCCGCCCCGCAGGGCGCGTCCGCCGCTCCGGTCGGCCCCGGCCTTGCCCTTCAGACGGAAGCCGCCCCCGCGGTCGCCGAGAAGGCCCAGTACTTCTACCGCCGCCGGTTCGGGCCGCGTCCGTTCTACCGCCGCCCGTATTACGGCCGCCGCTTCTACGGCCCGCGTCCGTTCTACCGTCGTCCGTATTACGGCCGCCGCTTCTACGGCCCGCGTCGTCGGTTCTTCTACTGATCGCACGGCGAGCCTGCGTCGAAGTCTGAACCCGGCGGCCCTTGGGGCCGTCGGGTTTTTTTATGACTTGGGCAAGCGGGCTGCGTTCGCGCGCGATCCGGTGTAGGGTCTCGCGTTCGGGACGGCCGGCATCAGATCGGTCCGCCCGGGAGGAACGCCCCATGGACGATATCGCGACGCGCGAGGTGGTCGCGCGCGACCTCTGGCAATCGATCCCGCTCGAATGCCTGGTCTGCGCCGCCGCCGTCTTCCTGGCGGCCTGCCTGAAACTCGCCGGCCTGATGCCCTGACCCCTTTCGACATCGCGGCGTTCGCGCATAATCGGCGCCGCGCCCCGAGCGCGTCGGTGCGCTTCGCGCCAAGGAACAGGACCGCATGGACCGGGACAGCGCCGAGGAACCGCAGGGCGATCTGACAGTGCGCACCATCGCGATGCCGGCCGACACCAACGCCAACGGCGACATCTTCGGCGGCTGGGTGCTGTCGCAGATGGACCAGGCCGGCGGCATCGCCGGGGTCGACCGGGCCGAGGGCCGCGTGGTCACCGTGGCCCTGGACGCCATGACCTTCATCCGCCCGGTGCGCATCGGCGACGTGCTCTGCGTCTACACCCGGATCGGGCATGTCGGGCGCACCTCGATGAAGATCGAGGTCGAGGCCTGGGCGCGGCGCTTCCGGACGCAGGTGCGCGAGAAGGTGACGTCGGCGACCTTCACCTTCGTCGCGATCGACGACGAGGGTCGGCCGAGGGCGATCCCCAAGGCCGCCCCGGTCGCGGAGCCGTCGTTCACGCGAGCGTGATCGACGGGTTCCGTTCCGACGCGGTTCCGGCTAGGCATCGCGCGAGCGGATCCCCGAGGGGGCGGGGGGATGCGAGAGCTGGCCCGAGGATTGTGCCGTTGCCCGACCCGTCGCACCGCGCCGACAACCTGACCTGGCAGACCCTTCAGCCCCGCGAGACGCGCTGGCGCAGCCTGAGCCAGCGCCCGGCCATCGCCTGGTTCACCGGGCTGTCGGGGGCGGGCAAGTCGAGCATCGCCAACGCCGTCGACCGCTCGCTCACCGAGGCGGGGCGGCACGCCATGGTGCTCGACGGCGACAACCTGCGCCACGGCCTCAACCGGGACCTCGGGTTCACCGCGACCGATCGCGCCGAGAACATCCGGCGGGCGGCCGAGACCGCGCGCCTGATGGCGGAGGCGGGACTGGTGGTGATCGTGTCGCTGATCTCGCCGTTCCGCGCCGAGCGCGCGACGGCGCGGCAGATCGCGGGCGACATCCCGTTCCTGGAGGTCTTCATCGACACCTCACTGGCGGTGTGCGAGGCGCGCGACCCGAAGGGTCTGTACGACAGGGCGCGGGCCGGCACGATCCCGAACTTCACGGGGATCTCGGCGCCCTACGAGGCGCCGCTCGACCCCGACATGACCTTGGTCACCGACGGGCTGAGCGTCGCGGAGTCGTCGAGGACCCTGATCGCGGAGCTGATGCGGCTCAGCGCAGGCTGACCCCAAGCGTCTCGCGTTCGCGGCAAAACCCTCACTCCGCCGCGAACAGCCCCCAGCTAGCCCCGGGATCGGGGGCGTCCGCCGCCGCCGGCTCGGCGACGTCCGCCTTCGGGTCGCCCGGTGCGGTCTCGCAGCCGAGCGCCGGCAGGGCGATGATGCGGTTCTTCGAGAAGTCCACGCGGCAGACGATGGCGTTGCGGCTTTCCATGTAGCCGAGCAGGCGCCGGGCGCGGCCGGGCGAGCGGCTGCCGATGGCCCGGGCCAGCGCCGCATCGCCGGGACAGGGCTCGCCCGCGAGCGCCGCCCGCGCCAGCAGCAGGAACAGGCCCTGGACCTCCTCCGGCATCCCGGCGGCGGCCCCCTGCGCCTGCGTCCAGCGTTCGTCCCCGTCGGTCGCGGCGGGCGCCGCATCGATCCCGGCCCGTGCCACGCTCAGGGACCGGCGGAAGGCCTGGAGCCCGACGCGCTCGCCGTCGAGGCCGCGCATCCGGCAGCGGACCAGGAAGTCCTGGTAGACCACGGCGACGGATTGGCGCCCGGCCTCGGGCTCGGCGACCAGCCCGCGCAGGATCGCCTCGCAGCCGGCCCGGTTCTCGGCCTCGTCGAGCACGGGCGGGGCGGCGGCCGGCTCCGGACGGTGGGCGGCGAGCTCCCGCATCAGGTCGGCGGGGCTGACGCGCGGCGTCGCCGGCGCCCGCGACGCCCGCGTCGGGTAGGCGAAGCCGGCTTCGGCCGGCGCCAGGATCTGGGCGCGCAGGTCCGCGTCCGCCGCCTGCGGCAGCGGGATCAAGGTCGGCGAGGCCGCGCGCGACGAGGTGGTGACCGGACCGATGCGGAGGGCGAGCGGACGGCGGCTCAGCGCCGGCCCGAGCGCCACGAACTCGCCCCGCGCCAGGTCGCGGAAGCGCTCCGCGCCGCGCCGGTCGAGGCCGAGCAGGTCGGCGGCCCGCGCCATGTCGATATCGAGGAAGGTGCGCCCCATCAGGAAGTTGGTGGCCTCGGCCGCGACGTTCTTGGCGAGCTTGGCCAGCCGCTGCGTCGCGATGATGCCGGCCAAGCCCCGCTTGCGCCCGCGGCACATCAGGTTGGTCATCGCACCGAGCGCGATCTTGCGGGCCTCGTCGGAGACGTCGCCGGCGGCGGCCGGCGCGAAGATCTGCGCCTCGTCGACCACGACGAGGCAGGGATACCAATGCGCCCGCTCGGCCTCGAACAGCCCGCCGAGGAAGGCGGCGGCGGCGCGCATCTGCGCCTCCATGTCGAGGCTCTCGAGGTCGAGCACCACCGAGACGCGGTGCCCGCGCACCCGCGCGGCGATCGCCTGCAGGTCGCCCTCCCCGTGGCTTCCGTCCACCACGAGGTGGCCGTGCGCCTCGGCGAGAGTGACGAAGTCGCCCTCGGGGTCGATCACCACCTGCTGCACGTGGCCGGCGCTCTGCTCCAGCAGGCGGCGCAGCAGGTGCGACTTGCCCGAGCCGGAATTGCCCTGGACGAGCAGGCGCGTCGCGAGCAGCTCCTCCAGGTCGAGGCGGGCCGGCTGGCCGATGCCCTGCCCGTCGAGCACGAGCCCCATCTCGATGCCGAACGCCATCGTCGCTCCGGTTGCACGCCGCGGGAAATCCCGAGCCTCCCGTTAACACGCGAGCACCCTTCGCGATGCGTCCGGCGCGCCGCGCGTCCACAGGCGCGGGGTCGCGGTGGACGACGGGCTCAGAGCGGCTTGCGGTAGACCACGAAGCCCGAGCGGTCGCCGACCTGATCGTAGAGCCGCATCGCCGTCGCGTTGGTCTCGTGCGTCTGCCAGTAGACCCGGGGCGATCCGGCGCGGCGCGCCGCAACGTAGACGGCCTCGATCAGCGCGCGGCCGACGCCCCGCCCGCGGGCGTCGGCCGTCGTGAACAGATCCTGCAGGTAGCAGAACGGCGCGGTGGCCGTGGTGGTGCGGTGGTAGAGGTAGTGCGTCAGGCCGATCAGCCGGCCGTCGCGTTCGGCCACCAGCGCGTGCATCGGCTCGTAGGCGTCGAAGAACCGCTCCCAGTTCGCCTGCGTCACCGCGGGCGGGATCGCCGCCGGGCCGACGCGCTCGTAGAACAGGTTGTAGCCCTCCCAGAGCGGGAGCCACTGCGCGTGGTCGGCGCGGGCGACGGGGCGGATGACGACGTCCTGGGGCATCGTCGCGATCCTGCACCCGCCCGCATCGCCGCTCAAGCCGTGCGGCCCGCGCGCGATCGTGGCATGCTGCCATCCATGCGGAACGCCATCACCGACATCGCCGGCATCCGGGTCGGCCACGCCGCGGACGCACGGGTCGCCAGCGGCGTCACCGCGCTGGTGTTCGACCGGCCGGTCACGGCGGCGGTGGACGTCCGCGGCGGCGGGCCGGGCACCCGCGAGACCGATTTGCTCGACCCCGAGCGCACCGTCGAGGGCATCGACGCGCTGGTGCTGTCGGGCGGCTCGGCCTTCGGGCTGGACGCCGCCGCGGGGGTCGTGGCGTGGCTCGCCGAGAACGGGCGCGGCTTTCCCGTCGGCGGGATGCGGGTGCCGATCGTGCCCGGCGCGATCCTGTTCGACCTGCTCAACGGCGGCGACAAGGCGTGGGGGCGCTATCCGCCCTATCGCGAGCTCGGGTTCCTGGCGGCCCAAATGGCCTCGGAGGACGTGGCGCTCGGCTCGGTCGGGGCCGGCACCGGCGCGCGCACGGCCAACCTCAAGGGCGGGATCGGCTCGGCCTCGGCCGACGTTCCGGGCACCGGCTTCCGGGTCGGCGCGCTCGCGGCGGTCAACGCCTTCGGCCGGGTGACGGTCGGCGACGGCCCGCATTTCTGGGCGGCGCCGTTCGAGCGGGCGGCGGAGTTCGGCGGCCTCGGCTGGCCCGGCGCGATGCCGGACGACGCCCTCGCCTTTCCCGTCCGCGGCCTGCCCGGCGCCGCGACGACGCTGGCGGTGGTCGCCACCGACGCGGCGCTGACCAAGGCGCAGTGCCGGCGCCTCGCGGTGGCGGCGCAGGTCGGCCTCGCGCGGGCGATCCAGCCGGTGCACACGCCCCTCGACGGCGACGTGGTGTTCTCCGTCGCGACGGGGGCGGTGGCGCCGGCGGACCCGATCGGCGACCTGGCGCGCCTCGGCGACATGGCGGCCCAGGTGCTGGCCCGTGCCGTCGCGATCGGGGTGTACGCGGCGGCGTCCTTGCCCGGAACGCACGGCCTTCCGCCGGCTTGGCGCGACCGGTTCGGATCGGGCGCGTAGGGCGGCGGGCTTAGGCCTCGTCGCGGGCGTCCTGCAGCAACTGCGCGAGGCCGGCATCCACCTCCGCTCCGAGCATCGCGCGCTCGGCATCGGTGAGGTCGCGCGCCCATTTCGGACCGGCGAACCCGGTCGCGCACTTGTCGCGCTCGGCGGCGATGTAGGCTTCGACCTCGGCCGGGCGGGTCCGCATCGCGTGGACCATCCCGAACCAGGCCGCACGCTCGACCACCGCGAGGCGGGCCCGCAGCCGGATCATCACCGCACGCTCGGGATCGACGTCGTCGCTCATCGGGGCGGGATCCTCAGCGGCGCGGCTCGCAGCGGGTCTTCACGTAGCTGTCCTTGCCGTTGCCGAGGCCGGCATTGGCGGCCAGGACCGGGCCCTGGATCAGGCATTCCTGCAGGGTGTGGGCCGGGCCCGTCACCACGTCGAGGGCGTTGTCCCGGCTGCAATCCTGGACCTGGACCGACGAGGCGCAGATCAGGGCGACGACGACGATGGGATTCATGGGCGCGCTCCAAGGCCCCGCCGCGACGGGCGCGTGGCGGGATTGCAAAGGGACGGGCCGGCGGAAGGTTCCGCCGGTGCGCCGATCCGCGCGCTAGCGCTCCCGCGCGGCGAGCGCGTCGAGGAGCCCCTGCATGCTCTTCGGCACCGGCGCGGAGACCTCGCGCGCGTAGAGCACGCGCAACTGCCGGCCGATCTCGGCGAGGCTCAAGGACCCCTTCTCGATCACCCGGTCCGCCTGGGCCTGGAGGCTCCTGCGCTCGGCGTCGGTGATCTCCTTGGCGGTCAGCACCACCACCGGCACGTCGCCGTCGGGCCGCGCCCGCAGCGCGCGCAGGAACCCGAACCCGTCCATCTCCGGCATCATCAGGTCGAGCAGGATCAGGTTCGGGCGCTGCGCCTTGAAATGCTCCAGCGCCGCCCGGCCGTTCTCGGCCTCGTCGACGCTCCAGCCGTCGCGCGCGAGCGTCCGGCGCAGGCGCTCGCGGGCATCGGCGTCGTCGTCGACGACGAGGACGCGGGCCTCGACGCCCTCCGGCCGGTAGCGGTCCATCAGGCCCTTGAGCCGGTCCCAGTCGATCGGCTTGACGAAGTAGTCGGTGGCGCCGAGCGCCTGGCCGAGGCCCTGCTCGGCCACCACCGAGGTCATGATCACCGGGATGCCGGCGAGCTCCGGGTCGTTGCGCACGGCGTGCAGCACCGCCCAGCCGTCCATGCGCGGCATCTCGACGTCGAGCAGGATCGCGCGCGGCTTCAAGGCCCGCGCCAGCGTCAGCCCGGCCCGGCCGTCGTTGGCGGTGCGGACGCGGAAGCCCTCGCGTTCGAGGAAGCGCTGCAGCAGCTCGCGCGCGGCCGGGTCGTCGTCGACGAGCAGCACCGCGTCGTGCTCCTCGTGCGCGTGCACCGGCGCGGGCACGGCGAGCTCGGCCGCGACCTGCCCCTCGTCCTCGACCGCCAGGATCGCCGGCAGCCGCAGGGTGAAGGTCGAGCCCTGCCCGGGCACGCTGGTCACGCCGATGTCGCCGCCCATGGTGCGGCAGAAGGCGCGGGTGATGGCGAGGCCGAGGCCGGTGCCGCCGAACTGCCGCGTGGTCGATTCGTCGGCCTGGGCGAAGCGCTCGAACAGCCGGCCGATCTGCTCCTCGGTGAGCCCGATCCCGGTATCGGCCACCGAGAAGCCGAACCAGTCGGCGCCGGCCTCGCGCTGGCGCTCGACCTTCAGGGTGATCGTGCCGTTCTCGGTGAACTTGGCCGCGTTGCCGATCAGGTTGAGCAGGCACTGGCGGATTTTGGTCTGGTCCTGGTGCATCGCGCCGAGGTCGTCGGCGAGGTCGAGGACGAAGCGGTTGCCCTTCTTCTCGACGAGCGAGCCGGTGGCGTCGGAGACGTCCGAGATCAGGTCGGCGACGGTGAAGTGCTCGGCCGAGGCGGTCATGCGCCCGGCCTCGATCTTGGAAATGTCGAGCACGTCGTTGATGAGCGAGAGCAGGTGGCGGGCCGCCGCCTCGATCTTGCGCAGGTCGGGCAGCAGGGCGGCCTGCCCGATATCCTCGAGCTCCTCCCCGAGCATCTCCGAGTAGCCGATCACCGCCGAGAGCGGCGTGCGCAGCTCGTGGCTCATGTTGGCGATGAACTGGCTCTTGGCGAGGTTGGCGGCCTCCGCGGCCTGCCGCGCCCGCTCGACCTCGGCCTCGGCCTCCTTCCGGTCGGTGATGTCGGTGTTGGAGCCGACCCATTCGCGCAAGGAGCCGTCGGCGGCGAGCACCGGCACGCCGCGCACCTCCATGTCGCGCCACTGCCCGTCGTGCCGGCGCAGGCGGTAGTCGACGGCGTAGGGCGTGCGCGCCTCGATGCAGCCGGCCCAGACCTCGGCGGCATGCGCCCGGTCGTCGGGATGGACCGCGTCGATCCAGCCCCAGCCCTGGAAGGCCTCCTCGGACTGGCCGGTATAGGCGCTCCAGCGCGGCTGCGGCGGCAGCAGGGCGCCGGCGGCGTCGGTGTTCCAGATCACGGCCGTGGAGGCGTCGACGAGCGCCCGGAACCGCTCCTCGGATTGCAGCAGCCGGTCCTCGGCTTCCTGCTTGTGGGTGATGTCGGTGTTGGTGCCGTACCAGCGCAGGATCCGGCCCGCCGCGTCCCGATGCGGCATCGCCTGCGACAGGAACCAACGGAAGGTGCCGTCCTTGCCCCGCAGCGGGAAGGTGTCCTCCCAGGCATCGCCGCCGGCGATCGCCGCCTTGAAGCGCTCCGTCACCGCCTCGACGTGGTCGGGATGGTGGACGTCGCGCCAGCCCCAGCCGCGCATCGTCGCGAGGGTCGTGCCGGTGTAGTCGTACCAGCGGCGGTTGTACCAGATGATGTCGCCGGTCGCGGTGGCGATCCAGGCGAGCTGCGGCAGCGCCTCGGCGAGGTTCTCGTAGTCGGCCTGCGTGACCGTGGCAGGCTCGCTGGGATCACTCATCGCAACACTCGGACTGGCTTCCCGCGGCGGATGCCGGGCACGAAGCGGCCTTATACACGCATCGCGCCCGGGTTCGGCGCGGCGGTTTCGCCCGGCACGCCATGCGCTCGCGCCGCCCGGCCGGCGCGGAGAAGGTCGAAGGCGTAGAGCGCCAGCGCCAGCCAGATCAGCCCGAACATCGGGATCGCGTGCGGCGCCACGTGCTCGCCGTAGGCGAGGACGCTCAAGGCCAGCAGGCAGGTCGGGGCGATGTACTGCATCAGGCCGAGCGTCGCGAGGCGCAGGCGGTCTGCGGCCGCCGCGAACCAGATCAGCGGCAGGGCCGTCGTCACCCCCGTCAGCGCCAGCAGGGCGAAGTTCCGCGGATCGGGCGGCAGGGCCGGCTCGGGCGACAGCAGCACCCAGACGAAGGCCGCCGGCGTCAGGATCAGCGTCTCGGCGAGGAACCCGACCGCCGGGTCGACCCCGACCACCTTCCGCACCAGGCCGTAGAGGGCGAAGCTCATCGCGAGCTCGAGCGCCACCAGCGGCAACGTGCCGGCCAGCACCACGGCGATGGCGACCCCGGCCGCGGCGATGCCGACGGCGACCCGCTGCAGCGGGCGCAGGCGCTCGCGCAGGACCACGGCGCCGAGCGCCACGCTGACCAGCGGGTTGATGTAGTAGCCGAGGCTCGCATCGAGCAGGTGGCCGCTGTTCACCGCCTGCAGGTACAGCAGCCAGTTCACGCCGATCAGCCCGGCCGAGACGAAGAGCAGCGCGTGCCGGGGCCGCAACGGGAACGGGGTGCGCACCCGGTTGCGCCACAGCAGCACCAGCGCGACCGCGAACAGGCACGACCACAGGATGCGCACCGCCAGGATGTGGCTCGGGGAGAAGCCCGAGAGCAGCCGGAAATGCACCGGGACGACGAGGCCCCAGCTCAGATAGGCGCCGAGCGCGTAGACGAGGCCCACGGTGTCCGTCCCGATCGCGTCCGCCGGCATCCGGCGCGGAGAAGTCCTGGCGATCTAGCCCGCGCCGGCCGCTTCGGTCAGGTCCGGCGGCGCAGAGCAGGCATCCGCCCCGCCCGCGCCGTCAGCGCTTCGTCGGCAGGATCGGGTCGCCGCGCATCAGCGCGTTTAGGCGCTCGGTGTCGAACCCGTTCGGGATCTTCGCCGGCGCCGGCTTCACGGCCGCGACCGACTTCTCCGGCGCCGGGATCGATCCGGTCGCCGAAGGTTCGGGCAGGACGATGCGGGCGACCGGGCTCGGCACCGTGTGGGCCAGCCGGTCGGCGCAGACGAACCCGATCACGAGGATCGAGGCGCCGGCCGAGACGCCGGCGGAGAGGAGACGCAGGATACGCAAGCGACGGGTTCCGGCAACGCGAACGACGACGGAGCCGAGGATGGCCCAAGGCCGTTAACGAAGGGACACCTCACAGGGAGATCCCATGAAACCCGAAGCGAACGCCCAGGCCACCGCCAGCGACAGCCCGTTCATCCAGGGCCGCAACGCCCGCCTCTACGGCAAGCCGATCGACGATTGCCCCTACACGGAGGGCTCGGAGGAGCGCACCGCCTGGCTGCAGGCCTACGAGGAGGCCACCGTCACGGACGCCGGCTGACCGAAAGGGCGGCCCGGGCGCACGCTTGACCTCCGCCGGGTTGCCGGGCTTCGTCGTCCGATCGCAGCCCGAGAGCCAAAGCGCCCATGTCCAAGCCTTCGTCCAAGACCGCCGAATCGTTCGGGGTCGCGACGCGCCTCGTCCATGCGGGGCGCGATCCGTCGGCGCAGCACGGGTTTGTCAACACGCCGATCTATCGCGGCTCCACCGTGCTGTACCCGACCTACGACGACATCGTGCACCGGCGCGGCCGCTACAATTACGGCACCAGCGGCACGCCGACGATGGACGCGCTGACCGATGCCTGGAGCGAGGTGGCGGGCGCTGCCGGCACGGTGGCGACGCCCTCGGGCCTGTGCGCGCTCACCGTCGCGCTGATGGCCTCGGTCTCGGCCGGCGACCACCTGCTCGTCACCGATTCCGCCTATCGCCCGACCCGGATCTTCTGCGACGGGCTGCTCGCCCGCTTCGGCGTCGAGACGACCTATTACGACCCGCTGGTCGGCGCCGGCATCGCCGGGCTGATGCGCGACAACACCAAGGCCGTGCTGGTCGAGGCGCCGGGCTCGCAGAGCTTCGAGATGCAGGACGTGCCGGCGATCGCCGACGCGGTCCACGCCCGCGGCGGCACCGTGATCATGGACAACACCTGGGCGACGCCGCTGCTGTTCCCGCCGCACGCGCGCGGCGTCGACATCGCCGTCGAGGCCGGGACCAAGTACCTCAGCGGCGGATCCGACCTGCTCCTCGGCCTGACCTCGGCCAACGCCGCGCATTTCCCGGCGGTGCGGCGGACCTTCGACCAGATCGCCCCCTGCGCCGGCCCCGAGGACCTGTTCCTGGCGCTCCGCGGCCTGCGCACCATGAACCTGCGGCTGCGCGAGCACGGCCGCGCCGGCCTCGAGATGGCGCGCTGGCTGCAGGAGCGGCCGGAGGTGCTGCGCGTCCTCCATCCCGGCCTGCCCGAGGATCCCGGCCACGCGATCTGGAAGCGCGACTTCTCCGGCGCATCGGGCCTGTTCGGCGTGGTCCTCGAGCCCGTCTCGGAGACCGCCCTCGCCGCGATGCTCGACGGCCTGGAGCTGTTCGGGATGGGCTTCTCCTGGGGCGGCTTCGAAAGCCTCGTCATTCCCTTCGACTGCAGGCCCTACCGCACGGCGACGCAGTGGGCCCCCGGCGGTCCCGCCCTGCGCTTCCACATCGGGCTCGAGGACGTCGCGGACCTGAAGGCCGATCTCGACGCCGGGTTCGCGCGGTTGCGGGCGGCGGCCTGAGGCGCCCTCACGGCACCCGCCATTCGCCCCGCCACCCTTCCCCGTCGCGGCGCCAGCCGGCGCGGCGATGGCCGCGGCGGTCGAGGTAGAGGAAGTCGAGGGCGTCGGCGCGGACGAGGACGGCGGCGAAGTTCGGGCGGCCGACGGTCAGCGCCGCCGCCTCGTCGGGCACCGCGTAGCCGCCGCCGGCATCGAGCGCGGTGCCGGGCGCGGGCGCGATGCCGTAGCAGACCCGGCTCATCGCCCGCGAGCCGTCCCAGGCCGCGTCCGCCACGGCATCGTCGACGTGGAGACCCGCGCTGCCCTCGATCCGGATCTGGATCTTCGCCGCGCGGTCGTAGGCGTGGAGCGCACAGGCCGGGTTGGCCGCGACCTCGGCCGCCTTGTCCGAGCGGCGGTCGCAGTGGAAGCGCAGGGTGCCGGTCGCGGCATCGGCCTCCCGCAGCACCACCGTGCGGCTGCGCGGGCGGCCCGCCTGGTCCAGCGTCGCGAAGCTCGGGGCGTGGAACGCGCTCCGTCCCTGCGCGACCCCGTCCGCCAGCAGCCGCCACGCTTCGGCGAAGGCCGCGTCGAGGTCGTCGTGGAACGGCGGGAGCGGGTGGCGGGCATCGTCCTGTGGCATCGGGCTCCGAACGGCGCGTGGGTGGGGCGAGACGAGCACGGGCGCGACGGGGGATCAAGCGCGGCATCGCGGTGTCGCGCGCTTAACGCTGTGGTGCCAAAACTAGGCGTCGTGTCCTAGGATGCCTTGACGCGTTCCTAACATGCATTACCCATTGTGCACCGCGTCGACGAGAGCCGCGCGGCTTCCGCTCTCAGATGAGACGTCGACGCTATGCCGTGGATGATGGTTCTGCTGTTCGGGCTGCCCTGCGCCCTCGGTTTCCTCTGCCTCTACGCCGATCGGCATCTCGCCCGGTTCTCCGAGTCCCACGACGACCTTTGGAAGCTGCCGCGGCCGTCTTCGCTGCTGCGCTGATCCCCGAGCGGACCCGGCTGCGACGCGCCAGGGCTCGGTCCGGCACCGGCCTCGGGCCGGTCGGCTCGGGCGCGGGAATGCCGGTTCAGCCCGCCTTGGTTTCGGTTCCGCGCCGGTTGCGGAAGATCAGGGCGAGGTTGCGCAGGTAGATCCCGGTCGAGAGGCCCTGGCCGATGATGATCACCGGCTCGCGGCGCACGAAGCCGTAGACCAGGGTCATGATTCCGCCGGCGATCGACAGGAACCAGAACGACAGCGGGATCACGCTCCGTCCCGCCCGCTCGCTGGCAATCCATTGCAGGATGAAGCGCGAGCCGAAGACCAGCTGCGCGACGATGCCGAAGACCAGCCAGAAGTCGAACCGCGTCACGAACACGTCGTAGAAGTAGTCCGGCAGGTCTCGCGCCAACTGGATCAGCATCGGAATCAGACCTCGGTGACGGCGGGCGTCGGACGCTTGCGGCGGATCAGCCACCACACGCCGGCCAAGTCGAGCAGGCCGACCCAGAGGCGGTCGAACAGCCCGTAGTTCGAGACGCCGGTGAAGCGCGGGCGGTCGACCACGTCGCGGTGCACGATCGCGAAGCCCTCGCGCACCACGAGCGCCGGCATGAAGCGATGGAGGGCGTCGAAGTACGGCAGGCGCAGGTAGACCGCGCGGCGGAAGACCTTGAGGCCGCAGCCGGTGTCGCGGGTGGAATCGTTGAGGATCCGCCCGCGCACGCCGTTGGCGATGCGGGACTGGATCATCTTGAAGCGCCCGTCCTTGCGGCCCTTGCGCTGCCCCTGGGCGAGGCCCGTCCCCTCGCCCGCCTGCTCCAGCGCCGCCACCAGGACGGGGATGAAGGCCGGGTCGTTCTGGCCGTCGCCGTCGAGCGTCGCGACGATCGGGCCGGCGGCCGCCGCGACCCCGCTGCGCACCGCCGCCGACTGCCCGCCGCTGCGGGCGTGGCGCAGCACCCGCAGCCAGGGCCGGCCCTGACGCGCGGCGTCGAGCGCGGCCGGCGTCGCATCGGTGGAGCCGTCGTCGACGTAGATCACCTCGAAGGGCACCAGCGCCCCGCAGGCGGCTTCGATCTCGGCGACGAGCCCCGCGATGTTGCCGGCCTCGTTCTTCACCGGCACCACGATGCTGAGACGGGGAGACGTCGCGTTCATGGGGTCACCGTCTGAGCCGTGGGCGTCACCGCGTAGGCGGTGAGGTCGACCCGGCGGCCGGCGTTGATGTTGAAGCCCGACACCTGCCCCACCGCCTTCGGGCCGACGCCGCCGACGGGCCAGGCATCGGCGAAGTCGGCGGCCGAGCGCTGCTCGACGAAGACGAGGCGGCAGCCGCCCGCATGGAGGAAGGCCAGCGCGTCGGCGCCGGTGTTCGGGGTGGCGAGGTCGGTGCCGATCAGGAACACCAGGCTCGGCTCGCGGTAGCCGAGGCTCGCGACCTGCGGCCGGCACGGCAGCGCGTCGCGGATCGCGGCGAGCCGGTTCGAGACCTTCAGCGCCGGGATCTCGGTCTGCGCCAGCCCGAGCACCGCGGGCGAGAGCACGCAGGCGGAGAGGATCGCGAACACCATCGCCCGCTCGGCGCCGTTCCGCGCATAGGCCATCCAGGCGGCCAGCGCGAGCGCGCAGGCGGCCCCGAGCAGCGGCAGCGACAGCACGGGCAGCACCCGGTCCAGGCGCCACGCGACCACGGCGAGGCCGATCGTCAGCCCGATCGGGATCGCCGGCACCAGCAGCGCCATCGCCCGCGCGCCGCGCCGCGTCGGATCGAGGGCGCCGGCCCGGAGCGCCAGCACGGTGAGGATCGCCACCATCGGCATCAGCGGCAGGACGTAGTGCGGCAGTTTGGTCGGCACGGCCTCGAACATCAGCCACGCCGGCACGATCGACGCGACCAGGAACGCGACCGCATCGTCCCGGCGACGGCGCCACGCGAACGGGATCGCCAGAGCCGCGAAGGCGGCACCGGGCCAGAAGGTCGCGAAGAACACCAGCGCGTAGGTGCCGGGCGGCGCCCAGTGCTTCTCCTTGGCGCTGCCGACCTTGGCCAGCATGTCGTGGCCGACCGCCTCGGTGAAGAAGGCGCTGCCGCTGCGCCAGGCGATCGCCAGGAACCACGGGGCGACGACCGCGACGACGATCGCGAGGCCGGACCACGGCCGCAGCGCCAGGATCCAGCGGCCGGAGCGCGCCTTCCACGACAGGGCCAGCATCGGCAGGCCGACGAAGAGCGGCACCATCGGCCCCTTCACCAGGATGCCGATCGCCAGGCCGAGCCAAAACGCAAGCCGCCCCGCGGTCGAGGGGCCGGGGCCGGATCGCCCGAGCCAGGCGCGGGCGAGCGCGCCGAGCGACGCGATCGCGCACGCGGTCAGCAGCGCGTCGGTCTTGGCGAGATGCGCCTCCGCCGCGAGCATCAGGCAGGCGCCGAACAGGGCGGCCGCGAGGAAGGCGCCGCGCCGCGGCAGGAAGGCGAGCGCCGCCCAGTAGGCCAGCAGCACGGCGGCGGTCGCGCCGACGAGCGAGGGGATGCGGTAGAGCGCGATCTCGGTTCGCGCCTGGGGCACCCCGAGCGCCTCGCCGGCCGCCACCGCCGCGGCCTGGGCCCAGTAGATGCCCACCGGCTTCTTGTGCCGGGCCTCGCCCTGGAAGCGGATGTCGACGCCGTCGCCGGTCTCGAGCATCTGCTTCGAGGCCTGGGCGAATCGCGGCTCGTCCCGGTCCATCGGCTGGAGCGAGATCTGGCCGGGCAGGAAGCAGACGAGGCAGAGCGCCACCAGCCAGGCGCAGGCCCGCGCGTGGCTCGCCGACACGGTGTTCAGGAGGAAGTCGCCGAACGCGAAGCCGGGCCCGGTGGCCGGGACGGGCCGCGTGGCCGGGACGGGTCGCCGCGCGGCTTGGCTGGGGATCATGAGCGCGGTGCGGAACGGAAGGAGGGGGCCGAGAAGGCGGTCATGCGCGGCTCCGGAACCGGCAACCGGCCTCGTCGTTCGGTCGATGCCCAGACGGCCGGCGGTGTCGATGATGCGGCCGGGATTGTCAAATGCCGGCCCCGCCGCCCGAGGGACGGGGCCGGCCGCGCGGCGCGTGTCAGGCCCGGTCGACGCCGCGGCGCCGATCCCGGCGGTCGTGGTGGCGCCGATCTGGCGCATGATCGTCTCGAACTCGCGCTGCATGATGGCGAGCACGGCGGCGACCCCGGGCTCGCCGAAGGCGGCCAGCCCCCAGACGGAGGGGCGGCCGATGCACACGGCGGTGGCGCCGAGCGCCAGGGCCTTGAGCACGTCGGTGCCGCGGCGGAAGCCGCCGTCGATCAGCACGGGCACGCGGCCGTTCACCGCCGTCTCGATCTCCGGCAGCACGCCGATCGTGGCTTGCAGGCTCGCCTCGGCCCGGCCGCCGTGGTTCGACATGATCAGCGCATCGACGCCGTGGTCGAGCGCGCTCTTCGCGTCCTCCCTCGTGACGATGCCCTGGAGCACGAGCTTGCCCTTCACGAGGCCGCGCAGGCGCCGCACGTAGTCCCAGGTCATGCCGGTGCCGTAGAGGTTGGTCACCCGGTCGACGTCGATCCCGTCGAACATCGGCTTGCGGCTGACCTCGTTCTTGAAGCCGGGCGTATGGCAGTCGGTGCAGGTGCGGGTGTCCGAGCGCCGCTAGTTCAGTCGTTTCCAAATGTTTCCAAGATGTCGAGCTTCGCTTCCAGGGCGAGATCATGCCAGCTCAAGACATAAATCGTTACACACCGCGTATTAACGATGAAATCCTCAAATCAGGGTGGTCGGGGAATGGTCGGCCGACGTTCTGGTCGGGCCCGGTTGCACCGGGCCGTTCTTGATGGAGATCCGCGATGAGCCTGATGGATGCGCTCTCGAACGCCATCACCGGGACCTCGGCCCAATCCTTCGCGCTGAACAACATCTCGGGGAACATCGCCAACAGCACCACGGCCGGCTTCAAGAGCACGGATACGAGCTTCGCCGACATGCTGGCGCAGACCGAGGCCGGGACGCAGCCCGCCGGCGGCGTCGCGATCAGCACGCGGTCGAACCTGGGGCTCCAGGGCACGGTGGCGTCGACCGGCATCGCGACGAACCTCGCGATCGGCGGCGACGGCTACTTCGTGGTCCGGCAGAATCTCGGGACCGCGTCGGCGCCGAGCTTCGGCTCTGCGCTGGCCTACACCCGGCGCGGCGACTTCGCGCCCGATGCCAGCGGGTACCTCGTCAACGGGGCCGGGTACTACCTGTTCGCCGGGGCCTCGACGGGCGCGCCGGTCCAGGTGCCGGCCACCGCCACGAGCGCGCTCTCCAGCCTGTCGGTCTCGCCCGCCGGCGCCCTCACCGGCACCCTGTCGGACGGCAGCACCCAGGCGCTCGGCACCCTGGCCCTGGCCCAGTTCGGTGCGCGGGACACGCTCGCCTCGCTCGACGGCGGCGCCTTCGTCGCGACCGCGAGCACCGGTGCGCCGAGCTTCGGCCTGAACGGCGCGACCGTGACCGGCGGCTCGGTCGAGCAATCGAATGCGAGCATCTCGGACCAGTTCTCCAAGATGATCGAGACGCAGCAGGCCTATTCCTCCAACACGAAGGTGATCAGCACCGTCAACGAGATGCTGCAATCGGCCATCGCGATGTACGTCTGACGCGGCGCGCGCCGCTACCCGTCCGCCTAGCGCGCCGTTCGGAACACCTGCAGGTCGAGGTCGCGCACCTTCTTGCGCAGGGTGTTGCGGTTGACGCCCAGAAGCTCCGCCGCGCGGATCTGGTTGCCGCGGGTGGCGGCGAGCGCCGCGCCGATCAGCGGGCCTTCGATCTCGCGCAGGATCCGGTGATACAGGCCGGGCGGGGGCAGCGTGTCGCGGTATCCGGAGAAGTAGTCCGAGAGGTGGCGCTCGACCGCGCCGGACAAGGTCTCGTTGTCGGCGCCGGCCTTGCGCGCGGTGCCGTTCCCGGCCGAGGCCGGGGGGCTGAGCGGCAGCGTGTCGAGCTCCGCCTCGATCACCGGGCCGGTGATGGTCTCCTGCGGGTAGAGGGCGGCGAGCCGCCGGACGAGGTTTTCCAGCTCGCGGACGTTGCCGGGCCAGCGGTAGCGCTTCAAGCGCTCCATCGCCTCGCCGTCGAGCATCTTCCGCGTGAGGCCCTCGCGCTCGACCTGGATGAAGAAGTGGCGGACGAGGTCGGGCACGTCCTCGGACCGCTCGCGCAGGGCCGGCAGTCGCAGCGGCACGACGTTCAGGCGGAAGAACAGGTCTTCGCGGAAGATGCCCTGCTGGATCGAGATCCGCAGATCCTTGTTGGTCGCCGCGATGATGCGGACGTTGGTCTTGATCGGCACCCGGCCGCCGACGGTGGTGTACTCGCCCTGCTGCAGCACGCGCAGCAGCCGGGTCTGCGCCTCCATCGGCATGTCGCCGATCTCGTCGAGGAACAGCGTGCCGCCCTCCGCCTGCTCGAAGCGGCCGGCCGAGCGCTGCAGCGCCCCGGTGAAGGCGCCCTTCTCGTGGCCGAACAGCTCCGATTCGATCAGGTCGCGCGGGATCGCGGCCATGTTGACGGGCACGAACGGGCCGGTGCGCCGGCGGCCGTAATCGTGGAGCGCGCGGGCCACCAGCTCCTTGCCGGTGCCGGACTCGCCGGTGATCATCACGGTCAGGTCGGTCGGCATCAGCCGGGCGAGCGCCCGGTAGATCTCCTGCATCGCCGGCGAGCGCCCGACCAGCGGGATGTCCTCGTTGTCGGGCGGCGCGGCGGCGGCGGCCGTGCCGCGCGGGCGCGACAGCGCCCGGCCGACGATGGCGATCAGCTCCTTCAGGTCGAAGGGCTTGGGCAGGTACTCGTAGGCGCCGCGCTCGGAGGCGCGGATCGCGGTCATGAAGGTGTTCTGCGCGCTCATGACGATGACCGGCAGCTCCGGCCGCACCCGCTTGATGCGCGGCAGCAGGTCGAACACGTTCTCGTCGGGCATCACCACGTCGGTGATGACGAGGTCGCCCTCCCCTTGCGCCACCCACCGCCACAGGGTCGCGCAGTTGCCGGTGGAGCGGACCTCGTAGCCGGCCCGCGACAGCGCCTGGTTCAGGACGGTGCGGATGGCGGCGTCGTCGTCCGCGACGATGATGTGGCCGTTGGGCATGACTCTTACTCGGGCTCCGCGACCGCTTCGCGCCCGTCGCGGGCGCTCGACATGGGCAGGAGGATTCGGAAGGCGGTGCGGCGGGGCGCGGGATCGCACTCGACGATGCCGCCATGATCGCCGACGATCTTCGCGACCAATGCAAGACCGAGGCCGGAGCCTTGCGCCTTCGTCGTCACGAACGGGTCGAACAGATCCGGCAGCAGCTCGGCCGAGATGCCCGGGCCGTTGTCGCGCACCGCCACCTCGATCGGCAGGCTGACGCGCTCGCGCGAGCCCGGGACCTGAAGCCGCAGGCCGGTGCGGAACGCGGTCGACAGGGTGATCTCGCCGTCGACCGCGTCGGCGCCGATCGCTTCCGCCGCGTTCTTCACCAGGTTCAGGATCACCTGCACGAGCTGATCGCGGTTGCCGAGCACCGGCGGCAGCGACGGATCGTAGGTCTCGACGAAGCGGATGTGGCGCCCGAACCCGGATTGCGCCGAGCGCTTCACCTGATCGAGCACGCCGTGCACGTTGACCGGGCCGCGCTCGACCGGGCGCTCGTCGCCGAACAGCTCCATCCGCTCGACGATCCGCACGATCCGGTCGGTCTCCTCGCAGATCAGGCTGGTCAGCACCCGGTCCTCTTCCGGCCCCGACTGCTCGAGCAGCTGGGCCGCGCCGCGGATGCCGGCGAGCGGGTTCTTGATCTCGTGGGCGAGCATCGCGCCGAGCGCCACCATCGAGCGCGCCGCGCCGCGATGCGTCAGCTGGCGGTTCATCTTGTCGGCGATGGTGCGCTCCTGGAGCATCAGCACCACCGCCTCGCCGTCGTCGCCGAGCGCGGTGGCGAACACGTCGACGCTGCGCTCCGCGCCCGAGCGCGGCTGCGTCAGCTCGACCCGGTACTCGCTGACGCTGGACCCGCGCCGGCGCACCTCGGCCACCAGCGCGATGATCGGCGAGGCGAAGGGGATGATGTCGCGAAGCCGGCGCCGCTGCATCAGCCGGGCGGAATAGTCGAAGAACGTCTCGGCCGCGTGGTTGCAGTGCATGATGCGGTCGTCCGCGCCGATGGTCAGCACCGGCAACGGCAGGGCGTTGATCACCGCCTCGGCGCTCGGCATGCCGCGGGGTTTCGCCGCGGGCTCCTTGGCGGCGGGGTCGAGACCGATCGGCCTCGCCTCGTCCCTGGGTTCCCCGTCGCTCATGCGGCCTCCGCGATCGCCGGGGCAGCCTCGAAGGCGGCGCGCAGGAGCCGGTCCGCCACCTCCGGGTCGGTGGTGGTCAGGAGCCGCGTGCGCTCGGCCGCATCGAGGCCGCCCGCCGCGTCGGCATAGGCCGCCAGATGCTTGCGGGCATGACGCACGCCCATCGCTGCGCCGTAGAGCGCGATCAGCCCGGCATAATGCGCCGCCGCCAGCCCCGCCCGGGCCGACCGCGACAGCGTCGGCACCGGGCGCCCGGCCAGCCCCGCGGCGAGGGCGCCGACGAGCCAGGGCCGCCCGACCGCCGCGCGGCCGACCATGATGCCAGCAGCACCCGAGGCCGCCAGGCACGCCCGGGCGCTGGAAAGGTCCGTCACGTCGCCGTTGGCGATGACGGGGATCGACACCGCCGCGACGACCGGCCGGATCGCGTCCCAGTCGGCGCTGCCCTTGTAGAATTGCTGCCGGGTGCGACCGTGGACGGTGACCGCGTTCAGCCCCAGCGCCTGGGCCCGGCGGGCGAGCTCCGCGGCGTTCAGGCCGTGGTGGTCCCAGCCGAGGCGCATCTTCACCGTCACCGGGATCGACACCGCCTCGCGCACGGCGCCGAGGAGGCGGGCCGCATGGTCGAGGTCGCGCATCAGCGCGGAGCCCGAGGCGATGCCGGTGACGATCTTGGCCGGGCAGCCCATGTTGACGTCGATCACGTCGGCGCCGTTCGCGGCGGCGATCCGGGCGGCCTCGGCCATCGGCTCGGGGGCGCAGCCGGCGAGCTGGACGATGTGCGGCGCGATGCCCGACCCTTCCGCCCTGAGCCGCGCCTCCTCCGAACCGCGCGCGAACTCGGCCGCCGCCACCATCTCCGACACCACCGCGCTCGCGCCGGCACCCTGCGCGATGCGGCGCATGTGCAGGTCGGTGACGCCCGACAGCGGCGCCAGCAGCGCCACCGGATCGACCGAGCGCTCCCCTCGCAGGACGCTCAAATAATGATCAGCCATCATTCTGCACAACAAATAGACAAAACCAGCCCGGCGCAAGCCCCCGGGCGAGGGTTGGGCGGGGAACCGCGCGATTTGATTTCGCTTCATCCCCCGCATAAACGACAGGCAGATTTTTGAGGACCCGAACCGGCCGCATGGCAGGCGGTCTCGGCCCCGGCACGACGGAAACCCCCAGGCATGTCCGAACCCGGATCGAGCGTCGCCGCCGTCGTCGTGGCGGCCGGTCGCGGCATCCGCATCGGCGGCGGGATGCCCAAGCAGTACCGTCGCGTCGGCGGGCAGGCGGTCCTCACCCGCACCCTCGACGCCCTCGGCCGCGACCCCGTGATCGGCCGGATCCAGGTGGTGATCGCCGCCGACGCGGCCGCGTTCTACGACACCTGCCGCACCGAGCTCGCGCCCGCCATCGCCGACAAGCTGCTGCCGCCGGTCGAGGGCGGGGCGACGCGCCAGGACTCGGTCCGAGCCGGGCTCGAAGCGCTCGCGGCGGCGGGCGCACCGGACGTGGTCCTCGTCCACGACGCGGCCCGGCCCTTCGTCGATGCCGGGCTGATCGCCCGCGCCGTCGCCGCCGGGCGCGACCACGGCGCGGCGGTGCCGGGCGTGGCCGTCGCCGACACGATCAAGCTCGTGGACGAGCAGGGCGGCATCGGCCGCGTGCGCGAGACGCCGGCCCGCGAGCACCTGCGCGCGGTGCAGACGCCGCAGGCCTTCGTCTTCGGGACCTTGCGCGACGCGCACCGCGCCGCCGCCGCCGAGGGCCTGCACGGCTTCACCGACGACGGCGCCCTCGCCGAATGGGCCGGCCTCGCCGTGGTGGTGTTCGCCGGCGACCCGAAGAACCGCAAGATCACCCAACCCTCCGACCTGATCGAGGCCGACCGGGCCTTTTCCGGCTCGGGCGAGGAGACGGCGAAGGACAGTGCGAAGGACATCTTTATGACGACCTACGTGACCCGCCTCGGCACCGGATTCGACGTGCACGCCTTCACCGACGGCGACCATGTCTGGCTCGGCGGGGTGAAGATCCCGGCCGACCGCGGGGTGCTCGCCCATTCGGACGGCGACGTCGCGCTGCACGCCCTCACCGACGCGCTGCTCGGCGCCATCGCCGACGGCGACATCGGCACCCATTTCCCGCCCTCGGACGAGCAGTGGCGCGGGGCGTCGTCGGACCGGTTCCTGGCCCATGCCTGCAAGCTGGTGCGCGACCGCGGCGGTCGCATCGACCATCTCGACATCACGGTGCTGGCGGAAGCGCCCCGCATCGGCGCCCACCGCAAGACGATCCGCGCCCGCATCGCCGAGATCTGCGCCGTGCCGCTGACCGCGGTGTCGATCAAGGCGACGACCACGGAGAAGCTCGGCTTCGTCGGCCGCGCGGAAGGGCTCGCGGCCCAGGCCGCCGCGACCATCCGGCTGCCGGAGGAGGTGGAGACGAGCCCGGTGGACGCCCAGGCCGAGACGGCCATGCGCCAGGGCTGACGGTTGGGCGGACGCGCGTCCGCTGCGATGATCCGAAGACCGCTTCGAACGAAAAAGGGATTCGCGCGATGTTCGACGACGTCCTCCTCGCCCGCGCCGCCGCCCTGGTCGGGGCCTACGCCGAGGCCGACACCCGGATCGCGACGGCCGAATCCTGCACCGGAGGGCTCGTCGCCGGGTTGCTGACAGCGGTGCCCGGCTCGTCGGCGGTCGTCGAGCGCGGCTTCGTCACCTACTCGAACGAGGCCAAGTCCGAGGCGATCGGGGTGCCCGCCGCACTCATCGGCGCGCACGGCGCGGTCAGCGAGGCGGTCGCCCGCGCGATGGCGGGCGGCGCGCTGGCGGCGTCGCGGGCCGACGTGGCGGTGGCGATCACCGGGATCGCCGGCCCCGGCGGCGGCAGCCCGGGCAAGCCCGTCGGCCTAGTGCATTTCGGTCTGGCGACCGGCGGCGGCGTCCGCCACCTGGAGCGGCGCTACGGCGATCTCGGCCGTGCCGAGATCCGACGTCGCGCCGTCATCGATGCGTTGGACCTGTTGGAGGGGGCGCTCGTTTCCTGATCGGAGCGCTCGTCTCTCCTGATCGGAGCGTTCCTGCGGCGAACGCCGCCGAACCGGAGGCGCGGTTCCATGGACAGCCTGGCGGCACAAATCTGCATCGTCGGCGGTGGACCGGCAGGGATGATGGCGGGCCTGCTGTTCGCCCGCGCGGGCGTCTCGGTCGTGGTGCTCGAGAAGCACAACGACTTCCTGCGCGATTTCCGCGGCGACACCATCCATCCCTCGACCCTGGCCGTGATGGACGATCTCGGCCTCGGCGACGCCTTCCGCGCCCTGCCGCAGCGCCGGGTCGAGACGTTATCGGCGGTGATGGGTGGCCGGACGTTCCGCGTCGCCGATTTCCGCCGGCTCGCGACGCGGAACCGCTTCATCGCGCTGATGCCGCAATGGGATTTCCTCGACTTCCTCGGCCGCGAGGCGAGGAAGCTGCCCGGCTTCCGGCTGCTGATGGCGACCGAGGGGCAGTCGCTGATCGAGACGGATGGCCGGATCGCCGGGGTTCGCGCCGCCGGCCCCGACGGTGCGATCGCGATCGCCGCCGACCTCGTCCTATGCGCCGACGGCCGGCATTCCGCGATGCGACGTCGGGCCGGCTTCGTGCCGCGCGACTTCGCGGCCCCGATCGACGTGCTGTGGTTCCGCCTGTCGCGCCGCCCCGGAGACCCGGAGGCCGCGGCCGGTCGCTTCGGGGCGGGCCGCATCCTGATCACGATCGATCGTGGCGATTACTGGCAATGCGCCGCAATCGTGCCGAAGGGCGGCGATGCGGCGATCCGCACGTGCGGACTCGCGGCGTTCCGCGCCGGCATCGCCGACCTCGCGCCGTTCCTGGCCGACCGCACCGGCGAGATCGGGACCTTCGAGGCGGTGAGGACGCTGACGGTGACCGTGGACCGGCTGGAGCGCTGGCACCGTCCGGGGCTGCTCTGCATCGGCGACGCGGCGCATGCGATGTCGCCGGTCGGCGGCGTCGGCATCAACCTCGCGATCCAGGATGCGGTCGCCGCCGCCAACCTGCTCGCCGGGCCGTTGCGGGCCGGACGCCTCGCCGAGGCCGACCTCGCGCGGGTCCAGGCCCGCCGAAGCCTTCCGACGCGGCTGACGCAACGGGTCCAGCGCCTGATCCAGGATCGGATCCTCGCCCCGGTGCTCGACCACGGGGACGCGCGCCTCAGCCCGCCGCTCGCGCTCCGGCTGCTCGACCGCCTGCCGTGGCTTCAGCGTATCCCGGCCCGGATCGTCGGCCTCGGCTTCCGCCCGGAGCATCCGCGGTGAGGCGCACGATCCAGCGCGTCCTCTTCGTCTGCGGTCGCGCCCGGCTCCGCAGCCCGACGGCCGAGCAGGCCTTCTCTCGGGTATGCCCAACCGGATGCCGCCGGCGCGGCCGGCCTCAGGCCCTGCCGTAGACCCGGTCTGCCCGGCTCTCGAACGCGTCGGTGAACTTGCGAAAGGCGCGATCGAACATCTTGCCCATCAGCAGGCCGAGGGCGAAGCTCTTGAACTCGTAGGTGATGAAGAAGTCGACGTCGCAGCCGCCGTCGCGGCCGGGCTTGAACGCCCAGCGGTTCTCGAGATGCCGGAACGGGCCGTCGATGTACTCGGCCGTGATCTTGAGGTTCGGGCGGTCGAGGCCGACCCGGGTGGTGAAGCGCTCGCGGATCGCCTTGTAGCCGACGCCCATCTCGGCCACGAGCACCTCGGTCCCCTCCCCGGTGCCGGGCTGGCGGCGCAGCACGCGCAGCGATTCGCACAGCGGCAGGAACTCGGGATAGTGCTCCACGTCGGCGACGAGGTCGTACATCTGCTGGGGCGAGTGACGCACCCAGCGGGTGATCCGGAAGGATGGCATGACGACTCAGGCTGAGAGGGTGTCGGGGGCGAGCCGCGCGTTGCGGGCGGCCTGGAGCCGCGAAAAATCCTCGCCGGCATGGTGCGACGAGCGGGTCAGCGGCGTCGCCGAGACCAGCAGGAAGCCCTTGGCGTAGGCGGTGGTCTCGAACGCCTTGAATTCGTCCGGCGGCACGAAGCGGACGACCTCGTGGTGCTTCTTGGTCGGCTGCAGGTACTGGCCGATGGTGAGGAAGTCGACGTCGGCCGAGCGCAGGTCGTCCATCAGCTGCACGACCTCGTTCCGCTCCTCGCCGAGGCCGACCATGATGCCGGACTTGGTGAAGATCGTGGGGTCGAGCTCCTTGACCCGCTGCAGCAGGCGCACCGAGTGGAAGTAGCGGGCGCCGGGGCGGACCGTGAGGTAGTTGCCGGGTACCGTTTCGAGGTTGTGGTTGAACACGTCGGGCTTGGCGGCCACGACCGCCTCGAGCGCGCCGTCCTTGCGCAAGAAGTCCGGCGTCAGGATCTCGATGGTGGTGCCGGGGCTGAGCCGCCGGATCGCCGCGATGGTGCGGGCGAAATGCTCGGCACCGCCGTCGGCGAGGTCGTCGCGGTCCACGGAGGTGACGACGACGTGGTGCAGGCCGAGCTTGGCCACGGAGTCGGCGATCTTGTCGGGCTCGTGCTGATCCAGGGCATTGGGCAAGCCGGTGCGCACGTTGCAGAAGGCGCAGGCCCGCGTGCAGGTGTCGCCCATGATCATGAAGGTGGCGTGGCGCTTCTCCCAGCACTCGCCGATGTTGGGGCACCCGGCCTCCTCGCAGACCGTGACGAGGCCGTGCTCGCGCACGATCGCCCGGGTCTCGGCCCAGGCCGGGGAGCCCGGCGCCTTCACGCGGATCCAGTCGGGCTTGCGCAGCTGCACCGGCTGGTCCGGCCGGTGCGCCTTCTCCGGGTGGCGGATGCGGGCCAGAAGCGGTGGCCGCGGATCGTTCTTCAGGAGATCGAGGACGGTCGCCATGACACACCGCGTGCGAGGCACCCGCGGTGCGGGTATCGGGGAGCACCTGCGACTTAAGACGTCCGGCCCCGCGCCGCAAACCGGCGCGACCGCAGGTCGCCCACGATCCCGAGACAGGGCGCGCGGATTCGTCATGGCCGGCGGGCCCGCGCGATCCGCCGCAACGCCCGCCCGGAACCCGGCGTGACGGATCCGGTTCCTTGGGGTCAACGGCCGCCGCACGGCCCTCACCGGAAGGAAGATCGCTTGACCCGGATCCTGCGCCGCGCGCTCGCCGCACCCGTGATGCTCGCGCTCGTGTTCCCGGCGCTCGCCGGCGTCGGCCCGGAGGACAAGCCGGCGCAGAGCGACGGCATGGTGGTGCAGGGCACCGGCCCGGGCACCAGCGCGGGCGGCAGTCCGTCCGATGTCGGGATCAAGCGCGCCGGATCGAAGGCGGATGCCGAGGGCCGCAACAAGCTCAGCCCCGCCGGCTTCCTCACCACCGACGTGATCGGGATCAAGGTCTCGGACAATGCCGGCAACGCGCTCGGCACGGTGGTCGACCTCGTGATGGAGGACGGGCGCACCCTGACGGCCGTGGTGCTCGACATCGGCGGGTTCCTCGGCGTCGGCACGCGCTACGTCGCGGTGCAGCCGGCCGCGCTGATCCTGTCCCCGGGCGGCGAGCGCTACGCCGCCACGCTCGACATGAGCAAGGAGCAGCTCGGGGCCGCGCCGGACTTCAAGTACAGCAAGTACAAGCCGCAGAACTGACGCGGCATCAGCGTGTTGCAGGCGGCGATGCGTCGTCGGCCACGCCGATCCCGGCCGCGCTAGGGCAGGGAAATCCGCCTTCAAGAATGTCGCTTACGGTCAAGCTTGGCTATGGCGATGTCCACGGGATTTTCGGTGGGAACGGTGATGGTCGAGGCCTTGCGGAAGGCGATCCGGTTGCGGGCGACGCGGCGCTCGCGCGACCTGCGGATCGGAACCAGCGGCTGCGCCCGCACGCCGCCGGTCGGCACCGCCGACCGCGGCACGGCCACGGCGCACCGCCTCACGGCGCGCGAGCTGATCGCGATGGCGCAGGCCGCGCGTCGGGCGCGCGGCAGGGAAGAGCCGGAGGGCTGAGCGGGAGGGCTGAGCCGCCTCAGCCGCCGCCCGGAAGCGCGCCGAGGCCCGCCACCTGGCAGATGTCGCGGGCGGGTTCGGCCAGCACCGTCTGCGCGGCCGCGACCTCGGTCTGCGCCGGGCCGGCCGGGGCGATGGTCGCTGCCGGCGGGATCGCCTCGGCGTAGGCCATCGCGGTCGAGGCGGGCGGCGGGGTCTGGGCCTGGCTCCCGGCCTTGCGCTTCTCGTAGAAGGCGTTGCCGCCGGCCACCGCCACGTAGTGCATGTTGTCGTACGGGTATTTCCGGCCGGCGGTGTGGAAGTACATCGCCCGGCCGACCTTGGGATGGCGCTCGCCGGCAAGGATTGCGTCGGCGGCGTCGGCGACCTTCTGCAGGTCCTTCTCGGCCATCGGCTTGGTCAGCACGCCGGTCGCGAACTGCCGCGGCTGGCCGACCACCGAGCAGATGCCGCCGTTCGGGAAGGCGGCGTTCTCCAGGCGGTTCATCACCACGGTCCCGACCGCGAGCAGGCCTTCGGAATCGCTGCGGTTCGATTCGAAGTACATCGCACGGCCGAGGCAATCGCGCTCGGTATCCGACACCACCATCGGCTTGCCGCGCGTCGAGCCGGTGCTGAGAGCGGTGTTCGCGCTGGTGTTGCAGGCGCCGAGACTTGGTCCGAGCAGGAGGACCGACAGGGCCGGCACCGTCAATCTCGTCCCGATACCCTGCATGCCGCCCGGCCTCCCAGCCCATTGCCTCGCCGATGCGATGCGTTCCGGCCAAGCTCGACCCGAAAGGTGCGGATTTTGTGGCATCATGGTGAACCGACGGTTGCGTCAGCGCGTCGTCGCCTGCGCTTTCAGCATCGCCGCCGCGGTTCCGCGGAATGCGGCGGTCGGCACGGCGACGGACGGAGCCCGCCCCTCCTCCCGGCTGCTTGCCACCAGCACGCCGATCACCACGGGGCCGCCCGCCTCGACCTGCAGCAGCGCCGAGCCCGATTCTCCGGGCACCGCCCGGCAATCGTGCAGCAGCAGGGGCGCCGGGCCGGGGTCCCGCCACGCGCTGCAACCGCCCTGCGCGGTCATCAGCTGGGGCTTGAGCCGGCTGTAGCCCGCCCGCCGGATCTCGCGGCGGATCGCGGCCGGGTCGGCTTCGGCACCGGGATCCTCCAGCGTCAGCGGCGTGCCGGGGATCGGGTCGGCGAGCTCGACCAGGGCCCAGTCGCCCTGCATGTTCGGCCGCGCGGTGCCGTAGGCGAAGGCGTAGTCGTCCGGCTTGCGGTAGGCGGCGGCCAGGCTGTGCGCGCGATACGCGCCCTGGCGGTACCCGGCCACGAAGTGGACGACGCCCGGGTTGACCCAGCGCTTGCGCGGCTCGTCCCACAGGCAGTGCGCGGCGGTGAGCGCGAGCCGCGGACCGATCAGGGTCGCGGTGCAGGATTGGAGGCGGTTGGTGCCGAGCACCACGTTGAGCTTGCCGATCGCGCTGTAGGGCCATGCCTCGGCATCGAAGGCCATGTCCTCCGCACGCGCCGCGCCGGCCCACAGGCATGCGCCGACGAGGACCAGGGCGCGCACCTTCCTCAGCCCGCGACGTGCCGGGCGAACGATGCGAGGTCGATGTTGCCGCCGCTGATCACCACGCCGACGCGCCTGCCCCGCACGTCGAGGCGGCCGTGCATCACCGCCGCCGCCGCGAGGCAGCCGGTCGGCTCGACCACGAGCTTCATCCGCTCGGCGAAGAAGCGCATCGTGGCGACGAGCTCGGCGTCCGTCACCGTCACGATGTCGGCGACCCGCTCCTGGATGATCGGGAAGGTCAGCGATCCGAGGAACGTCGTCTGCGCGCCGTCGGCGATGGTGCGCGGCACCGGGATCGTGACGATCCGCCCCTCGCGGAGCGAGCGTTGCCCGTCGTTGCCGGCCTCCGGCTCGACGCCGATCACGGCGCAGCCGGGCGAGCGCTCGGCGGCGACGAGGGCGCAGCCCGACAGCATGCCGCCGCCGCCGAGGCAGACGACGAGCATGTCGAGCGGCCCGGTCTCGGCGATCAGCTCGAGGGCGAGCGTTCCCTGGCCGGCGATCACGTCCGGATGGTCGTAGGGCGGGATCAGGGTGAGGCCGCGCGCCTCCGCGAGTTCGCGGCCGAGGGCGACGCGGTCCTGGGTGTAGCGGTCGTAGCGCACCACCTCGGCGCCGTAGCCTTGCGTCGCCGCGACCTTCATCGCCGGCGCGTCCTGCGGCATCACGATGGTGGCCGGCACGTTCAGCAGCCGGCTCGCGAGGGCGATCGCCTGGGCGTGGTTGCCCGAGGAGTAGGCGATGACGCCGCGCGCCCGCGCGTCGCCGGCGAGCGCCGCGATCGCGTTGTAGCCGCCGCGGAACTTGAAGGCGCCGGCGCGCTGCAGGTTCTCCGCCTTGAAGAACAGGCTCGCCCCGGCGCGTTCGTCGGCGGTGCGCGACGTGAGCACCGGGGTGCGGTGGGCCACGCCGGCGATGCGCTCGGCGGCGCGCGCCACGTCGGCGAAGGTCGGCTGGCCTGGGGTCGCATCGGTCATCGAGGGCTCGCTCGGCGCCCGCGCCGCTCGCGCCCGGAGCGCGACCCTTCGGCGAGGGACCCACGCACCGTCCTATACGCGTCCCCGGGCGCCGCCGGCACCCTCGGCGTGCGAACGGAGCCAATTGCCCGCTCGTTTCTTATCCTCGGACACGATCATCATCCGGCAGGGCCGGTCCCGTCCGATCGGCGGGGCAGGCCGCCGGACGAACGACGGATTCACGGAACGACATGCGGACATCGGCAAAACTCGGGCTCGCGGCGCTGGCCGTGGTCCTCCTCGGCGGCGCGGCCTTCGTGCGCTTCGCGGTCTATCCCGAGAGCGCGTCGCTCCCGCTCGCCGACGGCCAGGGGGCGAGCCCGACGCTGCCCGCCCCGAACGCGACGCCGCTGCCCACCGTCAACATCGCGCCCGCCACCGGCTGGGCGAAGGGCGCCAAGCCCGCGCCGGCCGCCGGCCTCTCGGTCGCAGCCTTCGCCGAGGGGCTCGACCATCCGCGCTGGCTCTACACCCTCCCGAACGGCGACGTGCTCGTCGCCGAGAGCAACACCCCGCCCTCCGACGGCACGTTTCCCGGCGTGAAGGCCTGGATCGCGGGCAAGATCATGGATCGGGCCGGCGCCGGCGTGAAGAGCCCGGACCGGATCGTGCTGCTCCGCGACGGCGACGGGGACGGGGTCGCCGAGGTGAAGACGGTCTATCTGAAGGGCCTGACCTCGCCGTTCGGCATGGCGCTGGTCGGCAGCGACCTCTACGTCGCCAACGCCGACGCGCTGGTGCGAGTGCCCTACGAGGCCGGCGGGACCGAGAACGGCGCGACGCCCGAGAAGGTCGTCGACCTGCCGGCCGGGATCAACCACCATTGGACCAAGAACGTGGTCGCGAGCCCCGACGGCGCCAAGCTGTTCATCACCGTCGGCTCGAACAGCAACGTGGCCGAGAACGGGCTCGAGGCCGAGAAGGGCCGCGCCGCGATCTGGGAATACACGATCGCGACAAAGACCTTCCGCGAATACGCCACCGGCCTGCGCAACCCGAACGGGTTGGGCTTCGAGCCCGAGACCGGCGCGCTCTGGGCCGCGGTCAACGAGCGCGACGAGATCGGCAGCGACCTCGTGCCGGACTACGTCACCGCGGTGAAGGAGGGCGGGTTCTACGGCTGGCCCTACAGCTATTACGGCCCGCACGTCGACGAGCGCGTCACCCCGCAGCGCCCGGACCTCGTCGCCAAGGCGATCGTGCCGGACTACGCCCTCGGTCCCCACACGGCCTCGCTCGGCATCGCGTTCTCGCGGGGCGCGCACCTGCCCCCGGCCTGGACCAGCGGCCTGTTCGTCGCCCAGCACGGCTCGTGGAACCGGCGTCCGAAGAGCGGCTACAAGGTGATCTACGTGCCGTTCGCCGACGGCCGGCCCGCGGGCACGCCGGTGGACGTGCTGGCCGGCTTCCTCGACGCCGACGAGAAGGCGCAGGGGCGCCCCGTGGACGTGGCCTTCGACAAGACCGGGGCGCTGCTCGTCTCGGACGACGTCGGCAACGCGGTCTGGCGGGTGACGGGGGCGGCCGCCTCGCAGTGAGGCGGACGCCTCAGATCCCCGCGTACCAGCTGAAGCCGAGTTCGGAGACCATGCTGCCGCGGCCCTGGCCGAGGCCGTCCACGCGATCGACGGCCTCGATCGAGGCGAGGTACTTCAGCGACTTGTAGCCGAGCTGCCGCTCGACCCGGAGCCGCACCGGCGCGCCGTGCGCGATCGGCAGCGCGTCGCCGTTCATGCCGTAGGCGAGGATCGTCTGCGGGTGCAGCGCGTCGAACAGGTCGTAGGTGTCCCACCAGCCGTCGACGGTGCGGATCACGATGAAGCGCGCTTCCGGCTTCAGGCCGGCGACGGCCAGGACGTGGGCCAGCGGAACCCCGGTCCATCCGCCGATCGCCGACCAGCCCTGCTCGCAGGAATGTAGCGTGATCTGGGTGCGGGCGGGCATCGCCTTCAGGTCGGCGAGCGAGAATGCGGCCGGGTTCGCCACCAGCCCGCGCACCGGCAGGCGCCAGTCCGAGAAGCCGATCTCCTTCGAGCGGCGGTAGGCAACGTCGTCGGGGTCGGTGGTGTTGATCGTCGGGAAGACCGCCGAGATCGCGTCCGGGGAGAACTCGCGCACCAGCGGCTGATGGCGCAGCAGGAAGCGCTGCACGGTGAAGCTCAGGCGCTCGCTGATCCCGTAGAGGCCGCCGCGGCTCGGGCCGCCCTCCCCGATCCTCTCGCAGCCGGCGAGCAGCCCGGTGCCGCCGAGAGCCGAGGCGCCGAGGATCAGCTTGCGCCGGGAGATGCCGCTCATCGCTTCGCCTCGCGCTCGTGCCGCCGCGCGGGTTCCGCGGCCGGCGCCCGGCGCCCGATGGTCATCCCGCGCATCAGCGCCGCCGGGCCGTTGGCCAGGACCTGCCAGACGTGCACGGCGAGGAACGCCACCAGCAGGGACGCGCACAGGAAGTGCAGGGTCCGGGCCGACTGCCGTCCGCCGAACAGGTCGAACAGCTCGGGGATCGCCGTCGTGACCCCGGGCGACATCGTCAGGCCGGTGAGCAGCATCAGCGGCGACAGCACCAGGACGACTGCCAGGTAGGCGAGCTTCTGCAGCACGTTGTAGCGGGTCTGCGTCGGCCCCGGGCCGCGCAGGTGCAGGTGCTCGCGCACCGTGCCGGCGATGTGCGCCGGGCGGACCTGATCCGCATCCGGCAGCAGCCGGCGGGACAGGTGGCGCGTCGCGAGGCTCCAGGCGAGATAGAGCAGCCCGTTGAGGACGAAGATCCAGGCGGCGAGGAAGTGGATGTTGCGGCCCCAGCCGGTCTGCTCGAGGTTCACCGGCAGCGGCAGGGCGATCCATGCCGGGGCATCGAGCGCGCCCGTCTCGCCCCAGAACAGCCGCGGCAGCGCCAGCAGGATCGCCGTGCCGCTGACCGCGAGCGCGACGAACGCGGCGGCGTTGATCCAGTGCGTCGCCCGCACCCAGGCGGGATGGCGGATCCGGCCGTCCTCGCGTCCCGTCATCGTGCGCCGATCGGATGGTCCTGCATCATAGGGCAGGATCGCACGGCCCCTCGATCGATCCAATGTGAAAGTCCGCCGCGGCCCCGGCGCCGCGAGACCCGTGCCGCCCGGGCGTATACGATGGCGGCCCGCTGTCCCCAGCACCTTGCGTCGACGCGGGAACCGTTGCGGTCATCCTCGGCTTCCGGGATGGTCGGTGAATCAGCAATGTTGCATCCGTTCATCCTGCACACAGACAGGATATGCGATGTGCGACCACGGCCTCCGTCGCTGGAAAACGAGCTTCCGTGAAGATCGCTCTCATCGCCCACCTGAAGTTCCCCATCGCGCAGCCGTATCCGGGCGGTCTGGAGATGCACACGCATCTCCTCGCCGGCGCCCTGATGCGACGCGGGCACGACGTGACGTTGTTCGCCTCGGAGGGATCGGATCCGACACTTGCGCCGGTCTGCGTCTGCCCGCCGACCGGTGACGGGCTCGGCGATCCACTGCGTCATGCGTCCATCGATCGCGCCGAGAACGCGGCCTATGCGCGGATCATGGAGATGGTGCGGGCCGGCGACTTCGACATCGTGCACAACAACAGTCTTCACGACCTGCCGCTGCGCCGAAGCCGGGACCTCGCGGTGCCGATGGTGACGGCGCTTCACACGCCCCCGTTCGACTCGCTTGAGGCGGGCGTGCGCGCCGCTCCCGCCGGCATGCCGTTCGCCGCCGTCTCGAACCACACGGCCGACGCGTGGCGCGAGATCGTCGCCGAGCCGGTCGTCATCGGCAACGGCGTCGAGCTCACGGTCTTCGTCTACCGCCCGGCGCCGGACCCGGTGCCCTACGTGTTCTGGTCCGGCCGGATCGTGCCGGAGAAGGGGCTGCACCTGGCGATCGACGCCGCGCGCGCCGCCGGCCTCCCGCTGCACTTCGCCGGCCCGCGGCCCAATCCCGCCTACTGGGCGGAGTGGATCGCCCCGCGCCTCGGGGACGACCTCGTCGATCTCGGCCATCTCGGCCATGCCGAGCTCGCGCGTCACCTCGGCGGGGCGCGGGCGGCCCTGGTCACCCCGCGCTGGGAGGAGCCGTTCGGGCTGGTGGTCGCCGAGGCGCTGGCCTGCGGCACGCCGGTCGCCGGCTTCCGCCGCGGCGCGCTCCCCGACATCCTCGACGCCACCTGCGGCGCGCTGGCGGCGCCCGACGACGTCGCGAGCCTGTCGGACGCGATCGTCCGCGCCGTCGCCCTCGACCGCCGCGCCTGCCGGCAGCGTGCCGAGGACCTGTTCGACGCCGACGCGATGACCGCCGGCTACGAGGCGCTCTACGACGCGGCGCTCGCCGCGCACGACCTCTCGCTGCTGCCGGTGCCGCGCCTGCGCCGCGTCGCCGGCGCGCAGGCCTGACCATGCGCCCGTCCGAACAGGCGGTCGTCTGCGTGCCCGCCCGCGACGAGGTGCGCTGCCTGCCGCGCCTCCTCCGCTCGCTGGCCGCTCAGGACGGCCTCTCGGCCGGGACGCCCCTGCGCGTCCTGATCGTGGCCAACAACTGCACCGACGGCACGGTCGCCGCCGTGCGCGCGATGGAGGCGGCGGGCGAGGCGCCCGCGCTCGCGATCCGGGTGATCGAGGCGCATCTCGAGCCGGCGGAGGCCCATGTCGGCACCGCGCGGCGGATGGCGCTCGATGCCGGCGCCGCCTGGCTGGACGCCGACGGGCATCCCGACGGCATCCTGCTCACCACCGACGCCGACGCGCGGGTGCCGCGGACCTGGCTCGCCGCCAACCTCCGGGCGCTGGAGGGCGCCGAGATCGTCGGCGGCCGTCTCGTGATCGACCCGGAAGAGGAGACCGATCCGGCGCTCGCCGACCTGCATGACCGGATCGAGCGCTACTGGGCCGCCGTCCGCCGGATCGAGGACGCGCTCGATCCGCCGCCGCACGATCCCGCCCCCCGTCACGGCGACCATACCGGCGCGAGCCTCGCGCTGCGCGCCGCGCTGTATCGCAGCGTCGGCGGCCTGCCGGCCCTGCCGCGCGGCGAGGACAACGCCCTCGTCGCCCGCGTCCGCGAGGCCGGCGGACGCCTGCGCCACTGTCCCGAGGTGTCGGTGATGGTCTCCGACCGCGCCGCCGGCCGGGCGCAGGGCGGCATGGCCACCGAGATGGTCCGGCGCGCCGTCACCGCCCGCGCCGGCCTCCCCTACCGCCTGCCCGCACCGAGCCACTGGGAAGCCGTGATCGCGCGGCGCGCGGCGCTGCGCAGCGTCTTCCGCGGCACGGCCGGACCCGGGCGCCTTGCCGCCCTCGCGGCGTTCGGCCTCACCGAGGCGGACCTCGCATCCATCAGCCCGGATGCCTGCGTCAACGACATCGCCTTCGTCGAGCGGGCGGGCCCGCTGTGCGAGGCCGCCGACGGACCGGCTCCGGAGATGGAGCTCGACGCAGCGCTCGCCGCCTTCGACACGATCCTCCGCCCGAGCGCGGCCGCGTGAAGCGGCCGGTCGGCTACTACGTCCACCATCAGGGCGCCGGCCATTGGCAGCGCGCCTGCGCGATCGCCCGGCACCTCGACCGGCCCTGCACCCTGATCGGCACGCTGGCCGGCCTCGATCGCGACGCGGCGCCGGGCAGCGTGCTCGACCTGCCCGACGACCGCTTGCCCGAGGCCAGTTCGCCCGAGGCCGCTTTCGACGGCTGTGACGGGGCGGCGACGCGCCCCGAGGCCTTCCACTACGCGCCCCTCGGGCTGGCGGGTCTGCGCGACCGCATGGCGGCGATCGCGGCCTGGATCGCGCGGGAGGACCCCGCCCTGATCGTGGTCGACGTCTCGGTCGAGGTCGCGCTGTTCGCGCGCCTGATGTCGGTGCCGGTGCTGATGGTGCGGCTCGCCGGCACCCGGACCGATCCACCCCATCTCGAGGCCTTCCGCAGCGCCGAGCGCCTGATCGCACCGTTCCCGCGCGCCCTCGACGGCGCGTCCGTCCCGGCCTGGGTGCGCGACAGGACCCATTACGCCGGCTTCCTCGGCGCGACCGCCCGCCCCGGCCCCGCCCCGGACCCCGACGGCCCGATCGTCGTGGTGTTCGGCCGCGGCGGCGCGGGCGGCGATGCCGCCGAGCTTGCCGCCGCGGCGCGCGCGGTGCCGGATCGCGCCTGGCACGTCCTCGGTCCGGTCGCGGGCATGGTCGCCGATCCGCCCCCGAACCTGCACCTGCACGGATGGGTCGCCGAGATCGGCCCGCATCTCGCCCACGCCGCCCTGGTCGTCGGGGGCGGCGGCGACGGCGTGGTCGCGGCAGTGGCGGCTGCGGGACGCCGCTTCGTCTGCCTGCCCGAACCGCGGGCCTTCGGCGAGCAGACCGAGAAGGCGGCGGCGCTCGAGCGCCTCGGCGCCGCCGTGGTGCGCCCGTCCTGGCCGGAGGCGTCCGCCTGGCCCGGCGTCGTCGCGGCCGGCCTCGCCCTCGACCCCGCGGCGATGTTCGCCCTGCACGATCCCGACGCCGTGCCGCGGCTGGCCGCGACGATCGAGCGGATCGCCGCCGGCCTCGACGCGCGCTGAGCCCGCGCTCAGAACGGCCGGTCGGCGGGGACCTGCGCCGCGGCGATCTCGGCCTCGGTCGGGGAACGCAGCACGGCGAGGCCGCCGGCGCGGTCGGCCGCCACCAGCCCGAGCCCGGCAAAGGCGTCGAGCCAGCCGTCCATCGGCCAGATCCCGTGGCGTCGGTGGAAGCGCCGGGCGTTGGCGACGATGTCGGAGAAATGCTGCAGCGGCGGGTCGCAGGACAGGTGGTGCTGGTGGAAGGCGTGCATCCCGCCGGCGAACAGCACCGGCACCCCGGCCTGCGCCGCGCGGAAGGCGAGGTCGGTGTCCTCGGCGCCGTAGCCCGTGAAGCCCTCGTCGAAGCCGCCGATGCGGTCGTAGGTGGCGGCCCGCACCGCGAAGGCGAGCGACCAGAACAGGCCCGGTTGCGGCGCCGGGATCACGCCGGCCTCCGGGAAGCGGCGCGCCGGATGGCGGTGGCCGACCCGGTCGAGGCCGGCTTCGGTCCAGCCGTCGGAGACCGCCGCGCCCGGAAGGTAGCGGATCTCGCAGCAGATCAGCCCGTCGTGCTCGGCGACGGATGCGGCGAGCCCGGACACCAGGGTCGCCGACGGGATGCAATCGACGTCGAGGTAGACCAGGACGTCGCCGGACGCCGCGCGGCGTCCGGCGTTGCGGGCCGCGGCAAGGGGCAGGCCGTCGCGCCGCAGATGCGTGCGCCGCACCGGGAAGCCGAGATCCGGCAGCGGGCCGTCGTCGCCGCCCATCTCGACGATCACGGCCTCCGCCGGCGGCGCGCCGCGCCCGAGGCCTTCGAGCAGGCGCGCGAGATGGTGCCCGCGGCCCTTGTTCAGGGTGACGACGCTGACGCTCACGCCGAGACCTCGGCCGCGACCCCGTCCACGTGCAGCACGTCGAGGCGGTACTCGGCGGTGCGGACCCGATGCACCGGCCGCGCGAAGCGCGCATCCGCGATCAGGGCCTCGGCCGCGGCGTCGCCCGTGAGCGGATAGTCGGTCTCGCCGAGCCAGTGCACCAGCACGATGTCGCCGCCGGGCAGGATCGACGACCCGATCCGCGCCGCGATCCGCGCGACGTCCGCGCGCGAGAAGAAGTACGCCACCTCCGACAGCACGATCAGGTCGAACCGGCCCGCCGGCCAGGCATCCGGGATCGCGCAGGCCTCGAAGCGCACCCACGGCGTCGCGGCGTTGCGGGCGCGGGCGGCGGCGAGCGCGGTCTCGACCACGTCGATGCCGAGCAGCGCCGCGCAGCGCGGCGCGAGCCGGTGGGTGAGGACGCCGATCGAGCAGCCGATCTCGAGGCCCGAGGCGTAGCGCTCGCGCGGCAGGGCTTCGAGCGTCGCGGCGTACTTGGCGGCCTCGTAGGCGCTGGTGGTGAAGCCCCACGGATCGGGATCGGGGTCGGCGCCGTAGAGCCCGGCGAAGTAATCCGGCGTCAGCGAGTCGGCGCGGCGGCTCATCGCGGCAGCTCCACGAAGCGTTCGTAGGTGCCGCACAGGCGCTCGACCATCGCCTCCGATAGGCGGAAGCCGTCCGGATCGTCGGCGATCAGCCGCGTCGTCTGCGAGGCGTGCGCCGCGACCGCCCGGCGCTTGGCGGGGCGGTGCGCCTCGACGTCGAGCCGGAATCCGGTTGGCGCCGGCCCGACCTCGCGCTCCGGCGGCAGGGTCCAGCCCCAGACCGGGTAGGCGTAGGCGCGGATGCCGGGGATCAGCGGGCGAGCGAGCCCGACGATGTCGGCCGCCGCGGTGTGATCGCAATGCGGGTCGTGGCGCCAGGTGACGAACACCGCATCGGCCCCGCTCTCGCGCACGGCGTCCGCGACCGCCTCGGCCGCGGCCTGCGCCGTCGCGCCGGTGCTCGGCACGTGCGCGTCGGGCAGGCGCAGGAAGGCGACGTGCTCGGGCGCCAAGCCGAGCTCGCCGACCGCCCGGCGGGTCTCGTCCTCGCGCAAGCCGCGCAGCCGCTCGGGCGGGTACAGGCGGGAATTCGGGTGCGAGCCGCAACCGTCGCTGACGACGACGAGCCGGACGGGCAGGCCGCGCGCCCGCGCCTCGGCGATCAGGCCGCCGCAGCCGAGGCTCTCGTCGTCGGGATGGGGGGCGACCACGACGAGGCCGCGCGTCGCCATCGCCGAGAGGTCGGCGACGGGCAGGGTGTCGAGGAGGGGCAGGAAGGCGTCGGCGCGCATCGGGTCTCGGCGGTTCGCAGGGCTCGGCGCGACGGGGTCGTGCGTCGATGCGGCTGTCAGGTCAGTTCGGGGTCGTGCCAGAGCGCGTGGACCGGGGCGTCGGCCCCGGCGACGTAGGCCGCCGCGCTGACGAGGGCGCCGTCGGGGGCCGGCTGGCGCAGGTAGGTTGCGAGGTCGCGCACCAGCCGCTCGAGCGGGTGGGCTTCGAGGAAGCCGGAGAGGCCGACCGAGCGCTGGGCCAGCTCGATCGCGTCGAGGCCCGCCCGCTCGACCGCGCCGCGGGCGAGGGCGACGTAGGCGACCGCCCGGTCGCCCTCGACGGGCTCCGTCGTCGCCAGCCGGGCGGCATGCTCCACGAACAGGCGCGCGGTCTCGGCGGCCGTGGCCGCCTGCCCGAGGCGGGCGCGCTGGTGCGGATCTCCGCCGCGGCCGGTCGCGGTCAGGTGGCCGCGATGCGCCTCCAGCACCGCTTCGATGCCGCCGCACTGGACCGCGAGGAAGCGCCACGCCCCGGCGGCGAAGAACGGCTGGCGATAATAGTCGTCCGGGGCGCCGATGCGGTCCAGGGGCTCGACCCGCAGGCCGGAGAAGTCGACGGTGCCGGTGGCGGAGGCGCGCATCCCGTGGGCGCGCCAGTCGGCGAGCTCGGCGCGGGCTTCCGGATCGAGCGGCACCACGAGCATCTGGCGGCGCCCGTCCGGCAGCCGCGCGGTCACCAGCGGGCGCGTGACGTGCCCGGCCCCCGAGGCGTAGGACTTCGCGCCGGTCAGCACCGCCGGATCCGCCTCCGTGCCGAGCGCGAGACCGCCCGGCTCCGCCGGCTCGGTGTTCCACACGCCGAACAGGTGCCCGGCACGGGCATCGGCCGCGAAGCGCGCGCGCACCGGATCGCTGCCGTAGCGCAGCACCAGCGCCAGCGCGTTGACGTGGCCCTCGTAGATCCGCCCGACCGCGAGGTTGCCGCGCCCGATTCCGCGCAGCACGTCGCGCAGGCGGTCAGCGCCGCCGGGCGTGCACAAGCCCGCTCCGCCCAACGCCTCGGGCAGCGGCGCGACGAGCAGCCCGGCGCCGCGCAGCGCCGCGATCGCCTCGACGGGGAAGGTGCCGTGCCGATCGGGCGCCGGCGCGCGCGCCACCGCGGAGGCGGCGAGCTCGGCGATGCCGACGGGGCGCGCGTTCACGAGCGCGATGGGGAGGGGAATCGTCATGTTCGGATCCGCAGAATGACGCGTGCGCGTGAACGCGCCATGTACGGACGCGCGAAGGTTCAATCAGCGGTAGGCGCGGCACGTTCCGGTCGCCCGGAAGGCTTGACCGTCGCACCAGCATGATCCTTGCTCCAGGTCCGAACCGGCCGAAACGAGTCCGGACCGGCCGAAATCCGAGAGGGCTCCTCGTGCTGCTGACGCCTCGCGAAAAAGACAAGCTCCTCGTGGCCATGGCCGCTCAGGTCGCGCGGAACCGCCTTGCCCGCGGCGTCAAGCTCAACCACCCGGAGGCGATCGCGCTGATCACCGACGTCGTGGTCGAGGGCGCCCGCGACGGGCGCTCGGTCGCCGAGCTGATGCAGGCGGGCGCCAACGTGCTCACCACGGACCAGGTGATGCCGGGCATCGCCGAGATGATCCACGACATCCAGGTCGAGGCGACCTTCCCCGACGGCACCAAGCTCGTCACCGTGCACCATCCGGTGCGCGGCGCGCCCTCCCCCGACGTGCCGGGCGCCGTCACCACGCTGCCGGGCGAGATCGTGTTCAACGAAGGCTGCGAGCGCACCGTGGTCGAGGTCGCCAACGTCGGCGACCGGCCGATCCAGGTCGGCTCGCATTACCATTTCTTCGAGGTCAACCCGGGGTTGCGCTTCGACCGGGAGAAGGCCCGCGGCCGGCGCCTCGACATCGCGCCGGGCACGGCGGTGCGGTTCGAGCCCGGCTCGACGCGGGAGGTGGCCCTGGTGCCGCTGTCCGGCGGGCGGACGGTGTACGGCTTCCGCGGCGACGTGATGGGGGCGCTCTAGCATGGCCAACACGCCCCCCCGCGCCGCCCTCCCCCGCGCCGCCTATGCCGACATGTTCGGGCCCACGACCGGCGACCGCATCCGGCTCGCCGACACCTGCCTGGAGATCGAGGTCGAGCGCGACTTCACCACCTACGGCGAGGAGGTGAAGTTCGGCGGCGGCAAGGTGATCCGCGACGGGATGGGGCAGAGCCAGGTCACCAACGCCGACGGCGCGGTGGACACGGTGATCACCAACGCGGTCGTGCTCGACCATTGGGGCGTGGTGAAGTGCGACGTCGGGATCGTGAAGGGGCGGATCGTCCGGCTCGGCAAGGCCGGCAACCCGGACATCCAGCCGGGCGTCGACATCGTCGTCGGCCCGGGCACCGAGGTGATCGCCGGGGAGGGCAAGATCCTCACCGCCGGCGGCTTCGACAGCCACATCCACTTCATCTGCCCGCAGCAGATCGACGAGGCCCTGTGCTCGGGGATCACCACCATGCTCGGCGGCGGCACCGGGCCGGCGCACGGCACCTTCGCCACCACCTGCACGCCGGGCCCCTGGCACATCGCCCGGATGATCGAGGCGGCCGACAGCTTTCCGATGAACCTGGCGTTTGCCGGCAAGGGCAACGCCTCGCGCCCCGACGCTCTCGTCGAGATGGTGCGGGCCGGCGCCTGCGCGCTCAAGCTGCACGAGGATTGGGGCACCACGCCGAAGGCGATCGACACCTGCCTGACGGTCGCCGACCAGCACGACGTGCAGGTGATGATCCACACCGACACGCTGAACGAGTCGGGCTTCGTCGAGGACACGATCGCGGCGTTCGCCGGCCGCACCATCCACGCCTTCCACACCGAGGGCGCCGGCGGCGGGCACGCGCCCGACATCATCAAGGTGGCGGGGCTTGCGCACGTGCTGCCCTCGTCCACCAACCCGACGCGGCCCTACACGAAAAACACTATCGACGAGCATCTCGACATGCTGATGGTGTGCCACCACCTCGACCCGTCGATCCCGGAGGATCTCGCCTTCGCCGAGAGCCGCATCCGCAAGGAGACGATCGCGGCCGAGGACATCCTGCACGACATCGGCGCGCTCTCGATGATGTCGTCGGACAGCCAGGCCATGGGCCGGGTCGGCGAGGTCGCGATCCGCACCTGGCAGACGGCGGACAAGATGAAGCGTCAGCGCGGCGCCCTCCCCGGCGACGCCTCGGGCAACGACAACCTGCGGGCGCGGCGCTACATCGCGAAATACACGATCAACCCGGCGATCGCGCACGGCGTGTCGGCCCATATCGGCTCGGTCGAGCCGGGCAAGCTCGCCGACCTCGTGCTGTGGTCGCCGGCCTTCTTCGGGGTGAAGCCCGACCTCGTGATCAAGGGCGGCATGATCGCGGTGGCGCCGATGGGCGATCCCAACGCCTCGATCCCGACGCCGCAGCCGGTGCATTATCGCCCGATGTTCGGCGCCTACGGCCGCGCGCCGTTCGCGACCGCGCTGACCTTCGTCTCGAAGGCCGCGATCGAGGACGGCCTGCGCGAGCGCCTGGGTGTCCAGAAGCAGCTCGTCGCGGTGGAGAACGTGCGCGGCGGCATCTCGAAGAAGAGCATGATCCTCAACGACGCGACGCCCGAGATCGAGGTCGATCCCGAGACCTACGACGTGCGCGCCGACGGCGAGCTGCTGGTCTGCGAGCCGGCCGACGTTCTGCCGATGGCGCAGCGGTACTTTTTGTTTTGAGGTAGGATCGGCACGTTCGAGGAGAGCCACGATGTCGAACGCCGCGCTGAGACCGCCTCCGGCGGCCGATCCCTATGAGACGGACTTCTATCTCTGGACGCAGGCCCAGGCCGAGCTGCTGCGGGCACGCCGGTTCGACGAGCTCGACCTGAGGAACCTGATCGACGAGGTGAGGAGCGTGGGCGGCAGCGAGAAGCACCAGATCGAAAGCCGCCTGGACGTTCTTCTCGGCCATCTCCTCAAGTGGAAGTACCAGCCGGGATTGCGCAACAACAGCTGGACGGCCACGATCTTCGAGCAGCGGACCCGGATCGGCCGTGTTCTGCGCGCCAGCCCCAGCCTCAAGCGCTACCCGGCGGATGTCTTCGACGCGTGTTACCTGTCCGGCCGCCTGCTGGCGTCGAAGGAGACCGGCATCGACTTCACGCTGTTTCCCGAGGTGCCGCCGTTCACGGTCGTTCAGGCGCTCGACCTCGACTACCTGCCCAAGGAGCCCGACCTGCTGGATCAGTCCTGACCCCATGATCCGCGCCACCCGCGTCATCCGCGCCGACGTTCTCGCCGGAGCCGAGATCGTCGACCGCATTGTGCTCGACCACGGCGACCGGCATCGCCGCCGCATGGCGATGCGCGGCGTCGGCGGGCTCGCCTTCCTGCTCGACCTGCCCGAGCCCATGGTGCTCGACGACGGCGACGCGCTGGCGCTGGAGGATGGGCGGCTCGTCTGGGTCGAGGCCGCGCCCGAGCGCCTGCTGGAGGTCCGGGCCGGGTCGGACCACGCCCTGAAGCGGCTGATCTGGCATATCGGCAACCGGCACATCCCGGCCGAGATCACCGCGGACGCGGTGTTCATCGCCTTCGACCATGTGCTGGCCGAGATGGTGCGGGGCCTCGGCGGCAGCGCCGAGCCGGTCGAGCGCCCGTTCCGGCCGGAAGGGGGCGCCTATGCCGGCGGCCACGCCCAGGCGCATGGCCATGATGCCGGCGACCCTGGCGAGCCCGCGGGCGGCCGCGCCCATCATCACGGCGACGGGCGCTACCACACCCATGATTGAGCGCATCCGGCTGATGGCGTGGCTGTCGCCGACCTACCCGGTCGGCGCCTACGCCTACTCGCACGGGCTCGAATGGGCGGTGGAGGCGGGCGACGTCGCCGACGAGGCGGGCATCTCCGGCTGGCTCGGCGACGTGATGGAGCACGGGGCCGGCCGCAACGACCTGATCCTGGCGGCCCACGCCCACCGCGCCGCGGCGGCGGCGGCTCTGCCGGACCTCGCCGGGATCAACGATCTCGCCCTGGCGCTGGCGCCGTCGCGCGAGCTTCACCTCGAGACGAGCCAGCAGGGCCGCAGCTTCCTCGACGCGACCCTGGCGGCTTGGCCGTGCCCACCCCTCGACGGGGTCGCCGGGGCGCTGCCGGGGGCGGTCGCCTACCCGGTCGCGGTCGGGGCCGCCGCGGGCGCGCACGGCATGGACCGGCCGGGGATGCTGGCCGCCTACGGACTCGCCTTCGTCCAGAGTCTCGTCTCGGCCGCGTTGCGCGCCGCGCCGATCGGGCAGGCCGCGGGCACGCGGATCATCGCCGGCCTGAGCCCGCGCATCGCCGCGCTCGCCGAGCAGGCCGAGGCCTGCAGCCTCGACGACCTCGGCTCGGCGACGCTTCGCCTCGATCTCGGCTCGTTCCGGCACGAGACCCAGTATTCGCGGATCTTCCGCTCGTGATCCTCTGACGGAGCTTGCCCGCATGGCATCGAACAATGGACCCTTGCGCGTCGGCATCGGCGGGCCCGTCGGCTCGGGCAAGACCGCGCTGATGGAGCAGCTCTGCAAGCGCTTCCGCGACACCTACGAGATCTGCGCCATCACCAACGACATCTACACCAAGGAGGATGCCCGCATCCTCACGGTGGCCGGCGCGCTCCCCGAGGAGCGGATCATGGGGGTTGAGACCGGGGGCTGCCCGCATACGGCGATCCGCGAGGACGCCTCGATCAACCTGGCGGCGGTGGCCGAGATGCGCCGGCGCTTCCCGAAGCTCGACCTGATCCTGATCGAGTCGGGCGGCGATAACCTCGCGGCGACCTTCTCGCCGGAGCTCGCCGACATCACCCTCTACGTCATCGACGTGGCGGGCGGCGAGAAGATCCCGCGCAAGGGCGGCCCCGGCATCACCCGCTCGGACCTGCTCATCGTCAACAAGACCGACCTCGCGCCGCTGGTCGGCGCCGATCTCGGGGTGATGGAGGCGGACACCCGGCGCATGCGCGGGCCGCGGCCCTACGTGTTCGCATCCCTGCGGGAGGGCGCGGGAGCCGACGCGGTCGCGCGCTTCGTCGTCGAGGCCGGCGGCCTCGGTGAGATGCCGTCGCGTTAGTGCTCGGCGTTGGCCGAGCGGGAGCGGGCCGTCCCCGGGCTCTGCGGGACGCCGCCCATCAGCGCATCGAGGCGGCTCATGCGGGCGGAGAACTTCTGGGCGGTCTCGAGGGCGGCGCGGTCGCGCGGGCTCAGCGGCTTCGACCGGGTGTCGCCGGCGTGAGCCGAGGCGATCGGCAGGGCGGCGAGGACGAGGGCGGCGATGCGCAGGGACGATGTCATGATCATCACTCCATGCCGGCTCGGCCGTTCACGCGCGAGCACGGGTCGGCCTTCGGCAGGACTTCAACGTAGGGGTGAACGTGCGGCCAAGCTGTGCGCTGTCGCACCGCGGCCGGCGACCGCGCGCATCTCGACAGCCGGATCGATCGATGCAAGGTTTCGTTCGGGATAGCGCTGGCCGGAGGCATCGTGTCCGCCGGCTGTGATGGAGCGGGCATGTCGCCGGAATTGCAGGAATCGCGTGCGGCCCTGATCCTGATCGCCGTCGTGGTCGTATCCGTTCTGATCTTCGGGGCCGTGACCCTGTTCAGCCAGATCGGCTGATCGTCCCCCCTCGTCCGGTCTCGAGCCTCGCCCGAGCGATGTCGGGAAACGAACGGGGCGACGTCTCGGCCTCGTCGGCCGGGCCTGCGCGCCTGCACTGGGCTCCAACAGCATTCCCAGCATCGGATAGCCCTGCATCCCCCAGGAATCGGTAGAATGCAGCGGTGTCGAGCCTGATCCGAGTGTTGAATTAACGCGTTGTTAATTCCATCTTGGGTTGTATATCGGCGGTTCCCAAGCGAAACTGCAACCGAACCGTGGAGGTCCTCCATGCGCTCAGAAACGATCGACCGGTCCCGCTCGCGGCCCGTCGACCTGACGGCGGCTCTGTCGGCCTCCGGCGTGGTCGGAACCTGGGCCTGGTCGGCCCAGCCCGACCGCTGCATTCTGGATGCCGGGGCCGCCGACGTTCTGGCGGGAGACCATGCGATCGCCGGGCTGCCCGTGCCGTTCGAGCGGGCCAAGGCCCGCGTCCATCCCGACGACTTGCCGAAGCTGTCGCGCCACTTCAAGCGCCTGCGCCGCAGCGGGGGCCTGTTCGTCGCGGAATACCGCACCGTCTCGACCGCCGGCCGCGTCCGCCGGATCCTCGATCGCGGCCGGCTCGTCCGCAACGAGTCGGGGACCGTGCTGCACGGCCACGGGATCATCATCGACGTCACCGAGGGCGATCTCGACCTCGGCGCCTTCGCCGAGATCGAGCGGAAGGACCCCTCGGCGATCCTCGACACCGCCGCCGCCCACGCCTTGGCCTGCCGCGAGACGATCGATCAGCTCGACAACTCGGAGTTGCGTCTTCTCGTCGACGTGCTGCTCCTCAGCCTCGGCCAGCAGATCGCCGCCCTGTCGCGCGGGCCGGGGCGCGGGCACTGATCGTCGAACCGGCCGGTGCGGCGCGCGTGCCGCCGCGCCGCCGGCGAGGCCGGGCTTCGGCACATCGATCGTGCCGGGCCGGGCGTCCGGCAGGCGCCGGGCCGAAGCGGCGGCGTGCTACTGTACCAGCACGGCCTGGTTGCACATCGTGCCGTCGACGGTGACGTCGGCGTAGCCGAGGCGCAGCCCCAGGATGCGCAGCGTCGTGTCGAGCACCATGTCGAGGGCCGGGGTCACCGCCATCAGCGCGGTCGACAGCACCGGCCCGAGCAGGGGTGGCACGATCAACCCGTTGATCGAGAGCGACAGGCCCTGGACCAGGCTTCCGGTCAGCGATTGCGTCAGGCCGGTAGTGGACACGGTCTTGGTGACCTGCCGCGTGATCTCGTCGTCGGAGAAGGTCAGGGTCTGCGGCGCCGGGCTGGCGATGGTCGTCCGCGCCGTTCCCTGCACCGTCAGCAGCGGCAGCGCGATGAGGTTCGCGAACCGGCTCAGGTCGGGCGTGCCGGCGCCGACCGCGATGCTGCTGCGCGGGACGTTGGCGACGGCGAGGGTCGCGAGGCCGGGCTGCGCATCCACCGTCGCCTGCCGCCGGGTCGAGGCGGTCCAGGGGCAGGCGACCCCGCGCAGGGTCGCCGAGGCCTGCGCCGCCTCGAGATAGATCGGCAGGGTCACGGTTCCGAGGCCGAGCGGCGCGGTCAGCGTCGTCTCGAGCAGCATCCGCACCTGCGCGGTGTGGACCGTGGCGTTCGGCGTGCCCGGCTGGACGTAGCCGGAATCCTGGCGCCGCTCGCCGATCGCCAGCGTCAGCCGCGTGTTGAGCAGGCCCGGGACCGTCGCGCCGAGGTCGAGCGCGATCTGGTTCTGGCCGTTGGCGTTGGCGGCGATGTCGGAGATCACGTCCATCAGGCCGACGAGGGGGCCGGCCGCGCCCCGCGCCGGGGACAGGGCGGCCGCATCCCCGAGGTCGACGACCTGCGCCACGGGGATCAGCGCGCCGGCGTTGGGCAGCGCGCCCATCAGCTTCGTCAGCGCCGTCACCGCGGCGCCCGCCCCCGACGTGCCCTGTGCCGCGACCTTGAGGGCGGCGGTGAGCTGCCCGACGCTGGCGTTGGCGGCGACGAGGTCGGTGTAGTCCGCCGCCTGGAGGTTCAGGTTGGTCGCCAGCGCGTCGAGGAAGCGGAAGGCGTCGACCTGCATCGACAGCAGCGCGTTGTAGTCGAGGACGGAGAGCGAGAGCTTCGTCCCCAGCATCGCCCCGAGCAGGGCGTTGGCGATGCCGCCATCGAGCGCGGCCACGCCGGAGCCGATCGAGATGGCGGCGAACTGCGCGCTCGCGGCCGTGCCCGTCACCTGGATCGGCACGGTCCTGGGCAGGCCGAGCACCTGGGCGAAATGCACCGGCACCCCCGTCCGCAGCCCGACGCGGACGGCATTGGCGGGGCTGGCGCCGGCCTGGAACCGGCTGGCGGGCGCGATCCTGGCGTTGCCGGCGTAGCTCCCGGGCGAGACCGTCACCGTGGCGGCGGCGTAGCCGTTGTCGGCCAGCGAGCGGCGGGCGAGCGCGTCGGCCCCGCCGCCGCCGGCGGCGGCCAGCATCGCGGCGATGTCGACGGCACCCTGCGCCTTGCGCTTGGCCTGCACCACCATGCCGAGATCGATCCCGACCGCGGCCGCGCCCATCAGCGCGGTGGCCCCGAGCGCCACCAGAACCGCGACCGAGCCGCCCCGGGCCGATCGCAGGTCGCGCGCCCCGCGGCTCACAGCCCGCCCCGGCGCACGCTGACCGTGCTGGTGAAGATGTCCGGCGGCAGCGGGACCAGCTTGCCGAGGGACTTCAGCCCGAGCCCGGAGGAATCGTAGGTGAGCGTGACCGTGTAGACGGTGGCGTCGCTCGGGCTGGTGCCGACCGAGACCCCGACGCTGCCGGCCTTGAACATCGCGCTGGCGGCGAGGCTGCGCTGCACCACCGCCTGGGCGAGGGAGGCGCGCTCGCCGTCGCTGACGCCGGCGACCGAGGCGCGTGCCGCCTCCGCCGCGATCTCGCGCAGGGTGTGCGTGGCGCCGAGATAGATGCCGAAGGCGGAGATGCCGGCGAACAACAGCAGCAGGAGCGGCGTGACCAGCGCGAACTCGACCGCCGCGTTTCCGCCGCGGCAGGCCGCCAGCCTTCCGCCCCCGCGTCCCGCCCTCGTTCCCATCGCACGCGATCCCATGAGCTTGCATCGCAAACCGGCTATGCAACCTACCGTATGGGTTTCGGCTTAAGGAAAGATGTAAATACAATCCGGAGTTGTATATGCCGGTCTCAGGCTGCGGCGGCTTCGTCGCGCGCGGCCGTCAGCATCGCCGTGATCTCGTCGGCCGTGCGCGGCCGGCTGAACAGGAAGCCCTGCATCTCCTGGCAGCCCTCGGCCCGGACGGCGGCGAGCTGTTCCTCGGTCTCGATGCCCTCGACCAGCGTGGTGATGCCGAGGCTGGTGCCGAGGCTCACCAGGGCGCGGATGATCGCCCCGGCCTCGGTCGCCTTCCCGGCATCCTGGACGAAGGACCGGTCGATCTTGATCTTGTCGAAGGGGAAGCGGCGCAGGTAGGTCAGGCTCGAGTAGCCGGTCCCGAAATCGTCCATCGAGATGCGGATGCCGGTCCGGCGCAGCAGGTGAAGGGTCTCGAGGTTGGCCTCGGTGTCGTCGAGCAGGACGCTCTCGGTGATCTCGAGCTCCAGCCGGTCGGACCGCAACCCGCTCGCGGCCAGGGCGAGCAGCACCGTCTGCGCGAAGGTGCGGTGGCGCAGCTGCACGGCCGAGACGTTGACGGCGACGCTGATCCCGCCCGGCCAGGCGACGGCGTCGCGGCAGGCCCGGTTCAGCACCCATTCCCCGAGGGCGACGATCAGCCCGGTCTCCTCGGCCACCGGGATGAAGGTGGCCGGCGGGATCAGCCCGCGCTCCGGATGGCGCCAGCGGACCAGGGCCTCCAGGCCGGTGACCCGGTTGCTGTCGAGGTTGACCAGCGGCTGGTAATGCACCTCGAACATCCCGTGCTTCAGGGCGTCGGCGAGATCGCGCTCGATCGCGCGGCGGACCTCGGCGGTCTCGTCCATCGCCGCCTCGAACAGGCAGGCGGTGCCGCGGCCCTTGCCCTTGGCGTGGTAGAGCGCCGTGTCGGCGTTCTTGAGCAGGCGGTCGATGTCGTCGGCCGCTTCGTCGGCGATTGCGATGCCGACGCTCATGCCGATCTCGACGGTGTAGCCGTCGAGATCGTAGGGCGTGCTCACCAGCTCGATCATCCGCTCGGCCAGGGCCAGCGCGCCGGCCGCGTCGGCGACGCGGTGCAGCACCGCGAACTCGTCCCCGCCGAGGCGCGCCACCAGGTCGCCGGTGCGGACCCGCGCGCAGAGCCGTTCGGACACCGCGCGCAGGAGCGCGTCGCCCGCGCCGTGCCCGTGCGTGTCGTTGACCGCCTTGAACCGGTCGAGGTCGAGGCAGAGGATCGCGAGCCGCGTGGTCTCGCCCGCACGCCGCGGCTTGCCGAGCATGCTGAGGCCGTGCTCGCGCAACGCCGTGCGGTTGGGCAGGTCGGTGAGCGCGTCGTGGCGCGCCATGTGCGCAATCCGCGCTTCGTTGCGGCGGCGCTCGGTGATGTCCTCGAAGGTCGAGACCCAGCCGCCGTCCTCGATCGTCCGATAGCACACGGCGAGGATCCGGCCGTCGGCGAGCTCGCGCTGGATCGGCTTCGGGTCCGGGTCGAGCAGGGCCTGGCGCGTGCCCTCGCATAGGGCATCGACGGTGGTGCCGCCGCGATAGCAGCCGGCCCCCACCAGCATCGCGCAGATCTCGCGCTGGGACATCCCGATCCGCAGGGCCTCGGGTGCCAGGCCGAAGATCTCGCAATAGCGCTGGTTGTAGACGACGAGGCGTGCCGCCTCGTCGAACAGGCACAGGCCCTGGGTCATGTCGCTCAGCGCCGCCTCGAAGCGCTTGTTCTGCTCCACCAGGATGGCGTGCGAGGTGCGCAGCTCCGCGAGCGCGTCGGCGAGGGCACTGCGCGCCTGGCCCTCGGAGCTGATGTCGGTGCCGGTGCCGCGATAGCCGCAGAAGGTCCCGTCCGGCGCGACGACGGGCTCGCCGCTGATGCGGAACCAGCGCACGTGGCCGTCGGGATGGGCGTAGGGATAGATGAAGCCGGTGAAGGCCTGCCGCCGGTCGAGCGCCGTGAAGTAGGGCTCCCAGAAGCTGCCGTCGCCGCCGTTCGCGGCGATCGTCATCCGCGACGTGCCGGTCAGCGCGCCGGCGGTTCGGCCGAGGAAGCGTTCCACCTCGGGAGACAGATAGGTGAAGTTCTGCGCGGCATCGGTCTGCCAGACCCAGTCGGAGTCGATCCTCGCGAGCTCTTCCAGGGTTTGAACGGGCATTCGGGCACCATCAGTCGTGATGCGACCCTCCACGACAGGGATTAAGATTTTATTCGCATTCCCTGCCGCGCGTGGGCGCATCGCCGCCGGAGCCCGACGCCCCTGAGCGCGTTTGACGCTGGCGCGCGACGCCGCCACCCGCGGGTCGCGATCGGCGAAGGTTGGAGCAAGGCCCATGTCGAGCGGTGGCGACGATCTGTTTCCCGGGTTCGAGGCGCTGTGGACCGAGGCCGCCTGGGGCAAGGCCTTCGCCCGCGTCGGCGGCCCGGCGGATGCGCCGCCGCTCCTGCTGCTCCACGGCTTCCCGCAGAGCCACGCGCTCTGGCACCGCATCGCCCCCGACCTCGCCCGCGACCACCGCGTGATCTGCCTCGACCTGCCGGGCTACGGCTGGTCGGCCGCTCCAGAGGGCGATCCGGCCCACGACGGCTACTCCAAGCGCCGGATCGGCGGGGCCATCGTCGCGCTGATGGAGCGGATCGGCCATGTCCGCTTCGCGCTCGCCGGGCATGATCGCGGCGCGCGGGTGGCCTACCGCCTCGCCCTGGACCAGCCCGCCCGCGTCTCGACGCTCGCGCTGCTCGACGTCGTGCCGACGGCGGTCCAGTGGGAGCGGATCGAGGCCGCGCCGGGCGCCAACCCGCACTGGCCGTTCCTCGCCGAGCCGGCCCCGAACCCGGAGACCGCGATCGGCAGGGATCCCGACGGCTATTTCCGGACGCTGATCGCCGGCTGGACGTCGGCCAAGGACCTCTCGGCGTTCGACCTGCGCGCGCTCGACCTCTATGCCCAGGCCTGGTCCGTGCCCGAGCGCATCCATGCGATGTGCGAGGATTACCGCGCGGGCGCCGGCCCCGACCGCGCGGCCGACCGGGCCGACATCGCCGCCGGGCGGACCTTGGCGATGCCGGTCCTCGTTCTCGCCAGCAGCCGCTACCTGGATCGCGACAAGCCGGAGACGGCGCTCGCGGCGTGGCGGCGGACGCTGGCGCCGAACGCGGTCGGCGCCGAGATCGAGTCCGGCCACTTCCTGGCCGAGGAGAACCCGGCCGCGACCCTCGCGGCGCTCCGCCCCTTCCTCGAGAATGAAGCTCCGCGCAAAGCGTAACACGGAGGGCGACGCCCGCCGTGGTTGCGCGGCCGCCCTTCGCCTAGCATGCGCCCCGGACCGCCCGAACGGCGGCCGATCGACAAGATCACGTCTTCCGGGAGGATACGCATGACCAAGGGACAGGTCCGTCTCGCGCTGGCGGTCGCGCTCGCCGCGCTCGCCGCACCCGCCGCCGCGCAGGGCTTCTCGGACGGCGTCGTGAAGATCGGCATCCTCAACGACCAGTCCGGCACCTACGCCGAGTTCGGCGGCCGCTCCTCGATCGAGGCGGCGCGGATGGCGGTTGAGGATTTCGGCGGCACGATGAACGGGACGCCGATCGAGCTCGTCTCGGCCGACCACCAGAACAAGCCCGACATCGCGTCGGGCATCGCGCGGCAATGGTACGACCGCGACAACGTCGACGCGATCATGGAGCTGACGACCTCGTCGGTGGCGCTCGCGGTCCAGGGCCTGTCGAAGGACAAGCGCAAGATCACCATCACCACCGGCGCGGCCACCGCCGACCTCACCGGCAAGGCCTGCACGCCCTACGGCTATCACTGGGCCTACGACACCCACGCGCTCGCGGTCGGCACCGGCGGCGCCCTGGTGCAGCAGGGCGGCGACACCTGGTTCATGCTGACCGCCGACTACGCCTTCGGCTACTCGCTGGAAGCCGAGATCGCCCGCTACGTCACCTCGAAGGGCGGCAAGGTGCTGGGCAACGTCCGCCATCCGCTCTCGGCGCAGGACTTCTCCTCGTTCCTGCTCCAGGCGCAGGGCTCCGGCGCCAAGGTGATCGGGCTGGCCAATGCCGGCCTCGACACCTCCAACAGCATCAAGCAGGCCGCCGAGTTCGGCATCGTCGAGGGCGGGCAGCGGCTCGCGGCGCTGCTGTTCACCCTGGCGGAGGTAAAGGGTCTCGGCCTCAAGGTCGCGCAGGGCCTGACGCTCACCGAGGGCTGGTACTGGGACCTCACCGACGAGACCCGCGCCTTCGGGCAGCGCTTCATGAAGCGCACCGGCAAGATGCCCAACATGATCCACGTCGGCACCTATTCGGCGGTGCTGCAATACCTCAAGGCGGTGAAGGCCGCCGGGACCGACGAGACCGAGGCGGTCAACACGCTGCTGCACACGATGCCGGTCGACGATGTCTTCGCCAAGGGCGGCAAGGTGCTGCCGAACGGGCGCATGGTCCACGACATGTACCTGTTCGAGGTCAAGAAGCCCGCCGAATCCAAGGGCGAGTGGGACCTCTACAGGAAGCTCGCCACCGTGCCCGGACCGGAGGCCTTCGCCACCGCCGAGGCCAGCGGCTGCCCGCTGACGACGGCGGCGAAGTAGGACCGGAAAGCAGGGACGAAGCGGCCGACCCGTGGCGGCCGACTCCCATCCACCCCCCTGATCCTGAGGTGCGGCGCGAGCCGCCGCGAAGGAGACCTCGAAGGAGACCTTGAGGGATCGCGCGTCGGCGGGAGGCCCCCTTCGAGGGCCGCCGAGGCAGGCGCCTCAGGATGAGGCGGCGGGTGGGAGTGACCCTTGCCGAAGGCGCATCGGGGAAACTGTCGCGACGGCCGCCGCTCAGACGGCCATCAGGCGTAGAACGCCCTCGCCGCGGCGGTGGCCCACGGCGGTGACCGCGACCTCCGACAGGCCGCGATCGGCCACGAGCCCGGCGGCCAGGGCGGCCCCGAACGGCGCCGTCACCTCGAGGCCGTGGCCGATCAGGTCGCCCAGCGCATGGACCGGCCGGTCGGGCGCCAGGGTGGACAGGCACGCGTGCTCCTCGCCGGTGATCGCCGCGACGCCGGTGGCGCCGGAGACGACCGCTTGCGCCTGCCCGATCCCGGCCTGCCGCCACAGGGCGTCGAGGCTGGTCGAGACGCTGCCGGGCGCGCGCCGGGTGCGGTCGCTCGCGACCGGCCCGAGGCGGGCGAGCGCCCGCGCCCCGCGGGCCGCGGCGGTCTCGGCGGCCTCGAGCATCAGGAAGGCCGCGCAGCTGCCCAGGATGAACCCGGGTGCGTCCTCGCGTGCGAAGACCGCCGCATAGTCGGGCTTGCGCAGGAAGCCGCCCATCTCGTGGACGACCATCACGTCCGGCCGCTCGGCGCTGTAGGACCCGCCGACCAGCATCGCGTCGATCTGGCCGGAGGCGATCCGCGCCTGGCCGATGCGCAGCGCGTCGACGCCGGCCGCCTCCTCGCCCATGAAGGTGCGCGACGCGCCGCTGACGCCGTGGACGATGGCGATGTTGCCGGCGAGCAGGTTCGAGAGCTGCGCCAGGAACAGCGTCGGCCGCAGGTCGTTCTGCAACCGTTCGTTGAGATAGGCGCCGGGATCGGCGGCATCGCGCAGGCCGGTGAGGATCGCCCCGTCGACCGCGTAGTCGCGCTCGCCGCCGCCGGCCGCGACCACGAGGTGGAGCGCCTGCTTGAAGGCGGCGTCGTCCTTCACGCCGGCCGAGTCGAGGGCGAGCCCGGCGGCGTAGACGCCGAGGCGCTGCCACGCCTCCATCTGTCGCTGGTCGGACTTCTTCGGGATCTGACCGTCCCAGGCGAGCGCCGGCGCCGGGTGGACGGGATAGGGCGCGAACGTCGTCGCGTCGGTCCGCGGCGGCGTGCCGGCCGCGAGCGCGTCGAGATGGGCGGCCAGGCCCTCGCCGGCACAGGAGACGAGGCCGATCCCGGTGACGACGACGGCGCGGCTCATGCGGGTTCTCCTGCCGGGGCCTCCGCCGGATCCCCGTCCATCACCAGGCCGATCTTCGCGGTGCGCGCGCGCATCAGCGCGTCGAGCCCGTCCGGGAACGGCATGGTGCGGAAGCGGAGCTCGGCATCGGCCAGGAGCTTGCCGTCGTGGCGGATCGCGGCCTTGGTCACGGCGTAGCCCGAGCCGTCATGCTCCAGGCTCGCGGTGACGCTGAGCGTCGCCCCGGGGCCGACGAAGGAGCGGAAGCGCGCCTTGTCCACCGCCATCAGGAACGGCATCTGCGCGAAGTTCAGGTGCGCGAGCACGAGGTAGCCCGAGGCCTGCGCCATCGTCTCGGTGAGCAGCACGCCAGGAACCAGCGGATGGCCGGGGAAGTGCCCTTCGAAGACCGGGCTCTCCATCGGCACCTGGGCCAGGGCCTCGATCCGGCCGGCGGCGCGGTCGAGGCTCACCACGGAATCGATCATCTCGAAATATTCGAGGCGCATGGGCTGCCGATCCGCAGGCTTTCGGAGGGTCGTTCGGTCCGGGCGTCGCCGCCCGGGTCTTGCCGGTGCCGGTCTCGGTGCCGAGACCCCGGGATCAGACCTTGGCGGCCTTCTCCGCGACCAGCGCGTCGATGCGGGCGCAGAGGTTCTTCAGCACGAAGTACTCCTCGGCCGGGACCTTGCCCTCGTTCACTTCCTGGGTCCAGCGCTCGAGCGGCAGCTTGATCCCGAAGGCCTTGTCGACGGCGAACGCGATGTCGAGGAAGGCGAGGCTGTCGATGCCGAGATCGTCGATCGCGTGGCTCTCGGGCGTGATCTTCTCGCGCGGGATGTCGGCGGTGTCGGCGATGATGTCGGCCACGCGCTCGAAGGTGGCGGTGCCGGTGCTGGGCTGGTCTGACATGCGTTCTCGCCGAATCGGGATTGGTGCGACGGGCCGCCGCCGGTGCTCGACGCGGCGCCCCCATCCGCACGGCCCAGTGGCGGAGGGCGCCGCGCGCCGCCCCGTCATGTGGCCGCGACCTCTACACGAGGGGGTCCGGCCCGGCAACCGTGCCGCCCCCGGGGCCCGGATTCCGCGTATGGCAAAGGTCCCGCGGCGGCCTACATGAGCGCGCGGCGGATCGCGCCGGAGGACCCGCCTGATGGACCAGACGCTTCGCACCGAACACGCGCCGCCGCTTCCGCCGGTGGAGAAGGCCAGGGGCCAGGGCGTCGCCCGCGTCGTGCTGGTGCTGGCGCTCGCCGCCCTCGGGCTCTGGATCCTGTCCGGCTTCCTGCCGGCGCTGGCCTGGGCGGTGGTGCTCGCGATCGCGCTGTGGCCGCTCTACGTGCGCGTCGAGCGGCGCTTCCCGCCGGGCGGACACAACGTCGTGCTCCCGCTCGTCGCGACGCTCCTCGTCGCCCTCGTCTTCCTCGCGCCGCTCGTCGTCCTCGGCATCCAGGCGGCGCGCGAGGCCCACGACGTCCTCGACTTCGTGCGCGCGGCCGAGAAGGACGGCATTCCGGTGCCGGACGTCGTCAACCACCTGCCCTACGGCGCGGCGCAGGCCTCGGCGTGGTGGAGCGCCAACCTCAGCCATCCGGATGCCGGCTCCGACATGCTGCGCAGGCTCGACAACGATTCGGTGATCGGGGTGTCGCGCAACGTCGGCAAGGAGGTCGTGCACCGCGTCGTGCTGTTCGGCTTCAGCCTGGTCGCGCTGTTCTTCCTGTTCCGCGACGGCCGCACCATCCGCGATCAGGTCCTCGTTGCCTGCAACCGCCTGTTCGGGCCGCGGGGCGAGCGGGTCGGCCGGCAGATGGTCGCCTCGGTGCACGGCACGGTCGACGGCCTCGTCCTCGTCGGCCTCGGCGAGGGCGTCGTGCTGGGCATCGTCTACTACTTCGCCGGCGTGCCGCACCCGGTGCTGCTCGGCGCGTTCACCGCGGTCGCCGCGATGATCCCGTTCGGCGCCGCGCTCGCCATCGCCATCGCGGCGCTGCTGCTGGTGGCCGCCGGCTCGGTGAAGGCGGCGGTGATCGTGGCCGTGGCCGGCTTCGTCGTGACGTTCGTGGCCGACCACTTCGTGCGCCCGGCGCTCATCGGCGGCACGACCAAGCTGCCGTTCCTGTGGGTGCTGCTCGGCATTCTCGGCGGGGTCGAGACCTTCCACCTGCTCGGCCTGTTCCTCGGCCCGGCGGTGATGGCGGCGCTGATGCTGCTGTGGCGCGAGTTCACGGTCGGCGCGGACGCGAAGGCCCCCTGACATGCGAACGGCCGCGGGATTCGAGGTCCCGCGGCCGTTCGGACATGACCAGTCAGGCGCGGCGGCACGGACCCGCGTGCCGCCGGCGCCCGGGATCACATCGGCGGGGTGAGGCCGTCCTTGCCGACGGCGATCAGCTTGCCCTCGATCTTCGATCCGGCCTTGTCGACCACGGCGAAGATCTTCGATCCGGGCATCAGGATCGCCTTGTCGGCCGGCTCGAAGGCGACGATCGGCGCGGTCGGCGGCACCTCGATGGTCTTGGCCGCACCGTCCTTGCCGTAGCCGACGGTCAACGTCTTCGTGCCGGAGGCGCCGGCCGTGTCGGCCTTCACCGTGCCGTTGGTCATCGCGCTCTTGACGCGCGGCGTGCCCGACTCGGCCTTGACGGTGCCGTTGGTCATCGAGCTCTTCACCGCCGTGCCGCCCGCGGCGGTGTGGTCGGTGATCGAATCCCAGCCGTAATGGCCCTCGCCGGTGCCGCGCATCGACTCGGGGAACAGCACCACCTCGAGCGCCGTCATCGGGTTCTCGCCCTTGGTCGCGGTGCCGATGAAGACGCCGTCCTTGATCTGGTCGAGGCTCGACTTCACCACCCAGGCGAACTTGGCGCCGCCGACGTCGACGGTCTCGGTCGCGCCGTCGACGGTCTTGATCGTCACCATGCCGCCGTCGGCCTTCTCGATCGTGCCGCGGACGCGCTCCAGCGCCTGGGCCGAGAGGGCGGCGCCGGACAGGGTCATCAGGCCGGCAAGGGCGAGGACATTCAGGGTCTTCATGGGGCATCTCCCGGTTGTGGTCGGGAGGTTATGGGGCGGCGGCGGCCGCAAAACACCCTTGCGCACAATCTATTCGCGGTCGCTGGCTCTTATTTCTGGCTCAGACGCGCATCGCCCGGCCGGCGGGCCCGGCCCGCATCATCCGCGGCGGCCGAGCTCGGCGACGTAGCTGCGCAGCAACGCCACCCGTCGCGGGCGGAAGCTGGTGCCGGCCGGTTCCGCCGCCGCGATGCGGTCGGCGCGGAACATGCGGAACGCCGCGCGCAGGCAGCACCAGGCCAGCACCGTCATCTTGTCGTCGAGGTAGACGATGGAGAGCGGCAGGATCGTCCGCACGGTCGTCGCTCCGTCCTTGTCGGCATAGCGGATGGTCACCGCCTCCTCGCGCCAGCACCCGGTGCGGATCGTCGTCATGTCGAAGGTCGCCGGGTAGCGCGTCCCGAAGCGGCGGACTTGCGACACCGCGTGGAGCAGGTGCTGCTCGCGCCGGTCGGACAGCGTTGCCGCGACCTTCGCCAGCACCGAGGCGGCGGCCTCCGCGAGCGCCGGGTCGCCCATGTGGCGGACCTCACCGAGACCCAGCACCAGGGCCTCGATCTCGATCCGGTCGAAGGTCTGCGGCGGCAGCGCGACGTCCTCGACGAGGCGATAGCCGTAGCCGCGCTCGCCCTCGATCCCGGCGCCGGCCGTGCGCAGGCTGTCGATGTCGCGATAGATCGATCGCAGCGACACCCCGGTCTCCTCGGCCAGCCGGGCCGCCGTCACCGGCGCCGGCAGGACGCGCATCGCATGCAGCAGTCGGAGAAGCCGGTCGGCTCGGGCCATCGTGCAACTGACGGAAACTGGCAGGAGACCTTGGCTAGACCATCCCCTGCCGACCCGCCAGCAGGAGATCGCCGTGATCACGCTCTACCATTCCCCCAACAGCCGCTCGACCCGCATCGTCGCCCTGCTCAAGGAGCTCGACGCCCTCGACGACGTCCGGATCGAGCGGGTGACCATCCCGCGCAGGGACGGGTCGGGGATCCGCGATTCCGGCAACCCGCATCCCGAGGGCAAGGTGCCGCTGCTCGACCACGACGGCACGCTGGTCCGCGAATCGAGCGCCATCGTGCAGTACCTCGCCGAGCTGTTCCCGAAGGCCGGGCTCGCCGTCCCCCACGGGCATAGGCAGCGCGGCGCCTATCTCGGGTGGCTCGCCTGGTACGCGGGCGTGCTGGAGCCGGTTCTGGTCGTCGAGGCCGCCGGGCTGGATCACCCGTTCCTGACGCAGACGTTCCGGGACGGCGCGGAGGCCAGGGCACGCCTGGCCTCCGCACTCGCCGACGGCCCGTTCCTGCTCGGGGACCGCTTCACCGCGGTCGACCTGCTGCTGCACTCGCCCTTCGCGTGGTTCGGCAAGCCCGGCGTGCCGGCCATCGACGCCTGGGTCGATCGGTGCACCGCGCGGCCCGGCGCCGCCTTCGCGGCGGCGTTCGACGCGGCGCAGCCGGCCGCCTGATCCGACCGGCACGCACCGCATGAAAAGAGCCGCCGCGGGACGGACCCGCGGCGGCTCGACGAAGTGTCGTGAGGCCGGGCGACCCGAGGGCCGCCCGACCCGAGCTTCAGGCTGCTAGCGAGCGCAGCACGTAGGGCAGGATCCCGCCGTTGCGGAAGTATTCCAGCTCGTCCAGCGTATCGATGCGGCAGGTCAGCGGCACCTCCTGCTTGGTGCCGTCGGCCGCGGTGATCTCGGCCGTCAGGGTCTGGCGCGGCTTCAGCTCGCCGGCGAGGCCCTTGATCGTGACGGTCTCGTCGCCCTTGAGCCCGAGCGAGGCCCACGAGGTCTCGCCCTGGAACACCAGCGGCACCACGCCCATGCCGACGAGGTTCGAGCGGTGGATGCGCTCGAAGCTCTCGGCCACGACCGCGCGCACGCCGAGCAGCTTCGTGCCCTTGGCCGCCCAGTCGCGCGACGAGCCGGTGCCGTACTCCTTGCCCGCGAAGACCACGAGCGGGGTGCCGGCTTCGGCGTATCTCTGCGCCGCGTCGTAGATGTACATCTGCTCGCCCGAGGGCTGGAACAGGGTCCAGCCGCCCTCGACCACCTGGCCGGCGGGATCGCGCACCATCTGGTTCTTGATGCGGATGTTGGCGAAGGTGCCGCGCATCATCACCTGATGGTTGCCGCGGCGGGTGCCGTACTGGTTGAAGTCCTGCACCCGGACCTGATGCTCCTGCAGGTAGGCGCCGGCGGGCGAGGCCGCGCGGATGTTGCCGGCCGGCGAGATGTGATCGGTGGTGATCGAGTCGAGGAACAGGCCGAGGATGCGGGCGTCCTGGATGTCGGTGATCGGCGCCGGCTCCTTCTGCATCCCCTCGAAGTAGGGCGGGTTCTGCACGTAGGTGGAGCCGCCGTTCCAGGCGAAGGTCTCGGCCTCGGTGACCTCGACCCCCTGCCAGTTCGCGTCGCCGGTGAAGACGTCGGCGTAGCGCGACTTGAACAGCGCCGAGGTGATGTTCGCCTCGATGAACTGCGCCACCTCGGCCGTCGTCGGCCAGATGTCCTTGAGGTAGACCGGCTGGCCGTCCGAGCCGGTGCCGAGCGGCTCGGTGGTGATGTCGATCTGCATCGAGCCGGCGAGGGCGTAGGCGACGACGAGCGGCGGCGAGGCGAGGTAGTTCGCCCGCACGTCGGGGTTCACGCGGCCCTCGAAGTTGCGGTTGCCCGAGAGCACCGCCGCGGCCACGACGTCGTTGTCGTTGATCGCCTTCGAGATCGCGGCCGGCAGCGGGCCGGAATTGCCGATGCAGGTGGTGCAGCCGAAGCCGACGAGGTTGAAGCCCAGCGCATCGAGCGGCTGCTGCAGCCCGGCCTTCTCGAGGTACTCGGCGACGACCTGCGAGCCCGGCGCCAGCGAAGTCTTCACCCAGGGCTTCGAGCGCAGGCCCTTGGCCACCGCGTTGCGGGCCAGCAGCCCGGCGCCGATCATCACCGACGGGTTCGAGGTGTTGGTGCAGCTCGTGATCGCCGCGATCACCACGTCGCCGTGGCCGATGTCGTAGTTCGCGCCCTCCACCGGGTAGCGCTTGGCGATGTCGGCCGCCTTGCGGAACTCGGTCTCCATCGAGCCGGCGAAGCCGGGCTTGGCGGCGTCGAGCAGCACCCGGTCCTGCGGGCGCTTGGGGCCGGCGAGCGAGGGCCGCACGTCGCCCATGTCGAGCGCGAGCGTGTCGGTGAAGACCGGGTCGGGGGTCTGGGCGTCGCGCCACATGCCCTGCGCCTTGGCGTAGGCCTCGACCAGCGCGATGCGCTCGTCGGTGCGGCCGGTGACCTTCAGGAAGTCGATGGTCTTGCGGTCGATCGGGAAGAAGCCGCAGGTCGCGCCGTATTCGGGCGCCATGTTCGAGATCGTGGCGCGGTCGGCCACCGCCATCTCGTCGAGGCCGGGGCCGTAGAACTCCACGAACTTGCCGACCACGCCCTTCTTGCGCAGCATCTGCGTGACGGTGAGCACGAGGTCGGTGGCGGTGGTGCCCTCGGGCAGCTTGCCGGAGAGCTTGAAGCCGACGACCTCGGGGATCAGCATGGACAGCGGCTGGCCGAGCATCGCGGCTTCCGCCTCGATGCCGCCGACGCCCCAGCCGAGCACGGCCATGCCGTTGACCATGGTGGTGTGCGAATCGGTGCCGACGAGCGAGTCGGGATAGGCGATCTCGGAGCCGTCCGAGGCGTCGGGGTCCCGCTTCGTCCACACGGTCTGCGACAGGTACTCGAGGTTGACCTGGTGGCAGATGCCGGTGCCGGGCGGGACCACGGAGAAGTTGTCGAACGCCGACTGGCCCCACTTGAGGAAGGTGTAGCGCTCGCCGTTGCGCTCGTATTCCAGCGCGACGTTGTCGGCCAGCGCCTTCGGCGTGCCGAACTCGTCGACGATCACCGAATGGTCGATCACGAGGTCGACCGGCACCAGCGGGTTGATCTTCTGCGGGTCGCCGCCGAGGGCCACCATCGCGTCGCGCATCGCGGCGAGGTCGACGACGGCGGGCACGCCGGTGAAGTCCTGCATCAGCACGCGGGAGGGGCGGAAGGCGATCTCGGTCTCGGTCTTGCCGCGGTTGTCGACCCAGGCGACCGTCGCCTCGATGTCGCCCTTCCTGACCGAACGGTCGTCCTCGTAGCGCAGGAGGTTCTCGAGGATCACCTTCATCGAGAACGGCAGGGCCGTGGAGTTGGCGAGCCCGTTCTTCTCGGCCTCGGGGATCGAGTAGTAGGTGTAGGTCTTGCCCGCCGCCTGAAGCGTCTGTCGGGACTTGAAGCTGTCGATGGAAGCCACGGCTGGTCTGATCCTCGCTGGCGTTTGTCGAACACGCGCAGGCATAACCCGCGCCACGAAACCGGTGTTCGGCCTGACTGCGCTCGCTGGGAGCGCGCGCCGCCCCGGGGGTGCCCGGGCAGGAGGGTGCGCGAGGAGCGAATTGGACGCTCGAAGGTCGCGCGGCGCAGCCTGGGGACCGTATAGAACGATTCGAATTTGCCCGCTACCGGGTCGCGGGTGACAGTGCCGCGAGGCTGTCCGCCCGCGTCCTCGGTCCCGTCCGGCTCAGGCGGCGGCTTCCGGCGCCGGGCCGCCGAAGCAGCGCCGCACCGCCGCCCAGAACGCGGCCTGCTCGTCCGCGGTGCAGCGCGCGACCCGCGCCTCCACCATCGCGCGGCCGGCGAGCGCGTCGGGATCCCGGGCCATTTCGGCTTCGGTGCGGACCCGCGGGTCGTTCACGCGCAGCTTCGCGGATTGCGACGGCTTGGTCATGGCGACATCCTCCGTGTCGGCGGTGCGTCCCGGCGTCCCACGATCGCGGAACGCCGCTTGCCCGATGACGGTGAGGTTGCGCGGCTCCTTCGTCTTGCGCAATCGGGCAAGGCGGCGCGGGTGTCGTGGGCTCGTCGTGCAAGAGGGCTTGGTGCCGAGAATGGACGGATGCGCGCCGCCATCGTAAGCCTGACGCGCCTCGGAGACTTCCATGCTCGCCCTCGACCTGCCGCCGGAGATCGAACGCCGCCTCGACGCCCTGGCCCGACGCACCGGCCGCAGCGCGGACGATCACGTGCGTGAGGCGATCCAGGACCACCTCGACGAGATCGAGGACGTCGAGCTAGCGGAGAGCCGGGTCGCAGCTCTGAAAAGCGGCGAGAGCCGGACCGTCACGCTGCAGGCGGTGATGGATCGGCATGGCTTGTCGGATTGAGTTCGAACGGTCCGCGGAACGCGAACTCGATAGGCTCGATCGTGAGGCCGCCGCGCGGATTCTCCGTTTCCTGCGGGATCGCCTGTCGCCCCTGGACGATCCGAGAAGCCTCGGTGAGGCGCTCAAAGGTTCGCGGCTGGGCGGCCTCTGGAAATATCGGGTCGGCGATTACCGGATCATCGCTGCGATCGACGACGCGACCGTCAGGGTCGTCGTGGTACGGATCGGCCACCGGCGCGCGATCTACCGGTAGATCGAAGCGTTTCATTCTCTGAACAGGCAACCTTCGTGCGGCTGACCGTCGATGCCCTCTGCTGCCGCCGCTCGGGGCGAAAAATCTTCTCCGGGCTGACCTTCGCCATCGGCCCGGGCGAGGCGATCACCGTCACCGGCCGCAACGGCGCGGGCAAGTCGAGCCTGCTCGCGATCCTGTCCGGGCGGCTGCGGCCGGATTCGGGCCGGCTCACCGTCCACGACATGGGCGAGGCGGCCCTGCCCGAGTGCCTGCACGCCGTCGGCCATCGCGACGGGCTGAAGAGCAGCCTGACGGCGGCCGAGAACCTCGCCTTCGCGCAAAGCCTTCTCGGGACGAAGCGGCTGAGCCCGCGGGCGGCGCTCGACCGGCTCGGCCTCGCCCACGCGCTCGACCTGCCGGTCGCCTACCTGTCCGCCGGGCAGCGGCGGCGGGTGGCGCTGGCGCGGCTCCTCGTCTGCGCGCGCCCGCTCTGGCTCCTCGACGAGCCGACGGCCGCCCTCGACACCGCCTCGCAGGGCGTGCTCGCCGGGCTGATGGCCGAGCACCGGGCGGCCGGCGGCCTCGTCATCGCCGCCACCCACCAGGCCCTCGGGCTCGAGGACGCGCGCAACCTCCACATCGCGCAGGCCGCCCCGCGGGCGCCCGAGCCGGCGGACGACGCGGAGGAGGCGTGGGCGTGATCCGCATCCTCGCAGCCCTCGTCGCCCGCGACCTGACGCTGGCCTCCCGCGTCGGCGGGTCGGGCATGCTGTCGCTGGTCTTCTTCCTGATGATCGTGGCGCTGGTGCCGTTCGCCCTCGGGCCGGACCTCAACCTGCTTTCGCGGATCGGCCCGGCCATCCTCTGGCTCTCGGCGGTGCTGGCGACGCTGATCGGCCTCGACCGGCTGTTTCAGGCCGACGAGGAGGACGGCTCGCTGGACCTGATGACCGCCGCGCCGGTGCCGCTCGAGCTCGTGGTGCTGGCCAAGGTGATCGCGCACTGGATCACCACCGGGCTGCCCCTGGCGCTGGCCTCGCCGCTGTTCGGCCTGCTCGTCGCGCTCGACGGGACCGCCATGGCCGCGACCGCCCTGACGCTGCTCGTCGGCACGCCGGCGCTGACCTTCGTCGGCGCGGTCGGCGCGGCGCTCACCGCCTCGATCCGCCGGGGCGGCCTAATCCTCGCCGTGCTGGTGCTGCCCTTGATGATCCCGACGCTGATCTTCGGCGTCTCGGCCGCGCAGTCGGCCCTCGGCGGCACCGTCCCCTTCGCCACCCCGCTGATGATCCTGTCCGGCCTCAGCCTGATCGCCGCGCTGGTCGGCACCTTCGCGGCGGCGGCGGCCCTGCGCTGGTCGGAATGAGGGCGGGACGCTCGCGCAAGAGATCGGAACGGTCGTGCAATTTCCTTTGCGCCGCCCTGCCTTATCAGACGGCTGGCAGCGGCGGCGCGAAGGGTTCGGCCGCCCTGTCAAGCTCGATGGGGACGTAACGATGAAGACCCTGATGTCCGCGCTGCTCCTGGCGCTCCTCGCGACCGCTCCCGCCGCCGCGGCCGGCGCCTTCGCCGTGGACACCGAGGAGGGCCAGAAGGCCGGCGACGAGGGCTACGGCATCGGCTGGGGCGATTCGCGCGAGGCCGCGGGCGCCGCCGCGATGCGCCAATGCGCCAAGATGGGCAACGACAACTGCAAGGTCGTCGCCCGCTTCGACGCCTGCGGCGCCTACGTCTCCAATCGCACCACCTACGGCGTGGGCTGGGGCCGGACCGAGGCCGCCGCCAAGGAGATGGCCTTCGACAAGTGCCCCAGCTGCAAGCTCGTCCTCTCCGAGTGCGAGTGACCGTTCCACCCTGCGACGCCGCACGACGGATCGGCGGCTTGCCGAGGTGATCGATCTTCCGCCGCGTCGGCCGACCGGGCTCACCGGACGGCGCACGCGGCGACATCGACGCCTGCGCACGTCGAGGGCTCATGCCGCCGGTGCCCGCGCCCAGCGAGGCTGCGCCAGACGTGCGCATTGCCGCTGCACCGCACCCCGGGCTAAGACATCGCCCATGTCGACGCCCCTGTGGACGCGCCTGTCCAACCCGAGTCACTTCATGCGCTGGTCCGGCACGCTGGTGCCGTGGCTCGCCGCGATCTCGACCGCGATCCTCGCGCTCGGGCTCTACCTGTCCTGGTTCGTCGCCCCGCCCGACTACCAGCAGGGCGAGACCGTGCGGATCATGTTCATCCACGTGCCGGCGGCCTGGCTCGGGGTGTTCTTCTACGCGTCGATGAGCCTGTCGGCGGTCGGCACCCTGGTCTGGCGCCATCCGCTCGCCGACGTGGCGCAGCGCGCCGCCGCGCCGATCGGGGCGGCCTTCACCCTGATCTGCCTCGTCACCGGCTCGCTCTGGGGCAAGCCGATGTGGGGCACCTACTGGGTCTGGGACGCGCGGCTCACCTCGATGCTGATCCTGTTCCTGATCTACTGCGGCATCATCGCCCTGTGGCGGACGATGGAGGACCCGAACCGGGCCGCCCGCTCCGTCGCGATCCTGACGCTCGTCGGCGCGATCAACCTGCCGATCATCAAGTTCTCGGTGAACTGGTGGTCGACCCTGCACCAGCCGGCCTCGATCCTGCGCATGGGCGGCTCGACCATCGACCCGTCGATGCTCTACCCGCTGCTGGTGATGATCGGCGCCGCCACCCTCGGCGGCACCACCCTGCACCTCTATGCCATGCGGACCGAGATCATGCGCCGACGCGTGCGGACCCTGACGATCCGCGAGGCCGAGCGCCTCGATGCCGGGTCGACCGTGACGACCTCGGACGCCGGGCGCGACCTGCCGCTCGGCCAGGCCGTCTGATCGCGAGACGCGTCCGCGTGCGGCGCGCCCCGCATCCCGGAAGGAGACGCGGCCCATGAAGACGGTGAGAACCTGCCTCTGGTTCGGCACCGATGCGGAGGCGGCGGTGCGCCGCTATGTCGGGCTCGTGCCCGATTCCCGCATCGATCACATCCAGCGCGCGCCGAGCGCGTGGCCGGGCGGCGCCGCGGGCGACGTGATCCTCGTCGCGTTCACCCTCGGCGGCCAGAGCTTCCAGGCGCTGAACGGCGGCACGCCGGTCGAGTACGGCACGGCGGCGTCGATCTCCGTCTCCTGCGCCGATCAGGCCGAGGTCGACCGGCTCTGGGCGGGCCTGACCGCCGACGGCGGCTCCGCGATCATGTGCGGCTGGCTCCGCGACCGCTGGGGCATTCCCTGGCAGGTCGTGCCGGAGGTGCTTCCCCGCCTCCTGGCCGACCCGGACCCCGCCGTGTCGGCCCGGGTCTTCTCGGCCATGCAGGGCATGATCAAGCTGGACGTCGCCGCCCTCGAGCGGGCGGCCCACGCATGAAACCGATCCGGATCGCCTGAACCCATGACCTTCGACCTCGGCAGCCACGGCGGCTTCATCCTCGCCTCCTACGCGTTCACCGCCCTGGTGATGGCGGCCCTCGTCCTCAACGCGATCCGCGACCGGCGGGCCCAGAGGCGGGCGCTGGCCCAGCTCCAGCCGGAGGATCGCCGGTGAGCGTCGAGGCCCCTCCGGAGCCGGTCCGCCGCTCGCTCCTCGTCGTCGTCCCGGTGCTGGCCTTCGCGGTGCTGGCCGGCGTGTTCTTCCTGCGCCTGCGCTCCGGCGTCGATCCGGCCGCCCTCCCCTCCGCGCTGATCGGCAAGCCGGTGCCGAGCTTCGCGCTCCCGGCGGTGCCCGGCCTGACCGCGGACGGCAAGCCGGTGCCGGGCCTGTCGAGCGCCGACCTGAAGGGCGGCGTCACGGTGCTCAACGTCTGGGCCTCGTGGTGCGCGCCGTGCCAGGTCGAGCATCCGATGCTGATGCGGCTGGCGCGCGAGCCCGGCATCCGGCTCGTCGGGATCGACTACAAGGACGCGGCCGAGAACGGGCGCCGCTTCCTCGCCAAGAACGGCGTCCCGTTCCAGGCGGTGGGCCACGACGAAACCGGCCGCGTCGGCATCGATTTCGGGGTCTACGGCGTGCCCGAGACCTTCATCATCGGCCCGGACGGCGTGATCCGCGACAAGCTCGTCGGCATCGTCACGCCAGAGAACCTCGCGGACGTGATCGCCAAGATCCGGGCGGCCGGGAAGGTGGCCGCGAAGTAGGAAGGGACGGTCCGCACCGGCCCGGGCGGGCCGTCCGCCGAGCCGGCGGCGCCGGTTCGGCTTGCGCCCGATTCACGCGTCGGTCTTCTTGCGCTCGTAGCGGGCGAGCAGGGGCGTCTGGGCCAGCGCGAACACCACGGTCAGCGGCATGATGCCGAAGACCTTGAAGTTCACCCAGAAATCCTCGCTTTGGGTCCGCCACACCACCTCGTTGATCAGTGCCAGCGCGAGGAAGAACAGGCCCCAGCGGAAGGTCAGCTTCCGCCATCCCTCCTCGGTGAGCGAGAACACCGAGTCGAGCACCACCGAGAGCAGGGACTTGCCGAAGGCGAGCCCGCCGAGCAGCACCAGGCCGAACAGGGTGTTCACGATGGTGGGCTTCACCATGATGAACGTCTTGTCCTGCAGATAGAGGGTCAACCCGCCGAACACGACCACCACCACGCCCGAGACCATCGGCATGATCGGCAGCCGGCGCACCAGGGCGAAGTGCACGGCGAGCGCCAGCACCGTCGCCGCGATGAACACCCCGGTCGCCACGAACAGCTTCTGATCGGCGGCGACGCCGAAGCGCTCGGCATAGGCGTTGCCGAGGAAGAAGATCACCAGCGGCCCCATCTCCAGGGCGAGCTTCAGGGCCGGCGGCAGGTGGCGGTGCGGGGGGACGGATTCGATCTGCATGCGTCTGGCCAGTGAATCCGAGCGGTCCGTCACGTCCCCGAACGGTCCGTCACGTCAGGGCGTCTCTATCGACGGGGAATGGTGAGGTCTACCGGAGGCGATCGGCCTCAGCCCTTCTCCAACCCCGCGATCGCCCGCGCGAAGTCCCGTGCCGCGAACGGCTCCAGGTCGTCGACGCCCTCGCCGACGCCGATGAAGTGGACCGGTAGGCCGAACTTCGCGGCGAGCGCGATCAGGATGCCGCCGCGCGCGGTGCCGTCGAGCTTGGTCATCACCAGGCCCGAGACCGGCGCGGCCTTGGAGAACAGCTCGACCTGCGACAGCGCGTTCTGGCCGACGGTGGCGTCGAGCACCAGCAGCGTGGCGTGCGGCGCTTCCGGGTCGCTCTTGCGCAGCACGCGGATGATCTTCTCGAGCTCCGCCATCAGGCCGGCCTTGTTCTGGAGCCGGCCGGCGGTGTCGATCAGGAGCACGTCGGTGCCCTCGGCCTTGGCGCGCTTCAGGGCGTCGAAGGCCAGGCCCGCCGCGTCCGCGCCCTGCGCCCCGCTCACCACCGGCGTGCCGGTGCGCGCACCCCAGACCTTGAGCTGCTCGATCGCGGCCGCGCGGAAGGTGTCGCCCGCCGCCAGCATCACCGAGCGCCCTTCCGCCTTGAGGCTGAGGGAAAGCTTGCCCAGCGTCGTGGTCTTGCCGGCGCCGTTCACGCCGATCATCAGGACCACGAACGGCTTCTTGGCGGCGTCGATCACCAGGGGCTTGGCCACCGGCTCCAGCGCGCGCTCGACCTCGGTCGCCAGGATCGCCCGGACCTCGTCGGGGGAGATGCCCTTCTCGTAGCGGCCCTTGCCGACGGCCTCCGAGATCCGCGTCGCGGTCTCGACGCCGAAATCGGCCTGGATCAGCGCGTCCTCCAGGTCCTCCAAGGTGTTGGCGTCGAGCTTGCGCTTGGTGAACAACCCGGTGACGCGGTCGGACAGGGCCGAGGAGGTCCGCTTCATGCCCGAGGTCAGCCGGGTCCACCAGCCGCGCTTCTCCGGCTCCGCCTCGGCCGGCGCCGCGTCGTTGACGGCGTCATGGGCGAGGGAGGCGGCGACGTCGACCGGCTGGATGTCGGGCGCGCTGGCCGCCGCACCGGTCTCGGTCTCGGTCCCGGTCGCCGGTTCCCGGGCGACGGTGGTGGCGTCGGCCGGCCCCGCGCCGTGGGCCGGGTCGTCGCCCGCGGTGCCCGCCGGCGGCGTCTCGGGCTCGCCCTCGATCGGTTGCAGGTCGGCGCCCTCGGTCGCGTCGGGCACCGCGTTGCGGTCGGGGTCGACCGGCGACGGCTCGGCCGGCGGCAACGGCACGTGCGCCACGTCGTCGGCGCCGGTGGCGAAGTCCGGCTGGCCCTCCGCCGGCGAGGCGGGCGAGTCCGCCGGCGGCTCGGGGGCTTCGGTCGCGCCCTTGCGCCCGAACAGGCGGCCGAACCAGCCCGGCTTCTCGTCTTGACTCATGTCGTCCTTGCTCCCGCGCCCCGGCACCGTTAGCCGGGAGGCATGTCGTCGCCCGCCGCTATCCACCCTGACATAGGCGCGCGCCTGCTCTACCGCGATGCCCTGGTCCTCGTCATCGACAAGCCTGCGGGTTTGCCGGTGCATCCGGGGCCGAAGGGCGGCGAGACCCTGACCGACCACCTCGACGGGCTGCGCTTCGGCCTGCCGCGGCGCCCGGAGGCCGCGCACCGGCTCGACCGCGACACCTCCGGCTGCCTCGCGCTCGGGCGCCACGCGCAGGCGCTCGCCCGCCTGAACAAGCTGTTCGCCGACGGGCGGGCCCGGAAGGCGTACTGGGCCTTGGTCGAGGGCGGCCCGACGGAGGAGACCGGCAGCGTCGACCTGCCGCTCGCCCGGCGCTCGAGCGATCCGCGCTCGTGGTGGATGAAGGCGGATCCCGCCGGCGATCCGTCGCTGACGCATTGGCGCGTGCTCGGCCGGTCCGGGAGCCAGGCCTGGCTCGAGCTCGTGCCGGTCACCGGCCGCACCCATCAGCTTCGCGTCCACTGCGCCGCATCGGGGTTTCCGATCGTCGGGGACCCGATCTACGGCACCGCGCCGCGCCACGGCGGACCCGGCCTGCAGCTCCATGCCCGGCAGCTCGCCCTGCCGCTCTACCCGAAGAAGCCGCCGGTCGTCGCCGAGGCGCCGGCGCCGGAGCACATGCGGAGCGGGCTCCTCGCCTGCGGCTGGACCGCCTGAGCGGGCGGGGTGCGCAGCCGACGGCCTGCGATCAGGCGGCGAGCAGCGCCCGGCCGTCGTGGCCCAGGATCGCTACCGTCCGGATCGTGCCCGGCTCCGCCGTGAGCCGCACCGGCGTGAAGCCTTCCGTGCGGCCGATGCCGCCGCGCTCGGCCAGCACCCGGTGCGAGTGCCCGACCTCGCCGTCGAGGTGGCGGACGAGGGCCGCCGCGCCCGCCGCGCGCAGGCGGGCGGCGCGCCCCCGGACGATCTCGGGGGCCACGGGCGGCATCCGCGCGGCCGGGGTGCCCGGCCGGGGCGAATACGGGAAGACGTGGAGATGCGTCAGGCCGCATTCCGCGACGAGCTCGAGGGAGCGGGCGAACTGGTCCTCGGTCTCGGTCGGGAAGCCGGCGATCAGGTCGGCGCCGAACACCGCGTCCGGCCGCAACCGCCGCACCTCCCGGCAGAAGCGGATCGCGTCGGACCGCTCATGGCGCCGCTTCATCCGCTTCAGCACGAGGTCGTCGCCGGCCTGCAGCGACAGGTGCAGGTGCGGCATCAGCCGGGGCTCGTCGGCGAGCGCGCGCATCAGGGCGTCGTCGGCCTCGATCGAGTCGATCGAGGACAGGCGCAGGCGCGCGAGGTCCGGCACCGCGGCGAGGATCGCCAGCACCAACGTGCCGAGGCTTTCGGACGCGCCGGCGAGGTCGCGGCCGTAGGCGGTGAGGTCGACGCCGGTGAGCACGACCTCGCGGCCGCCATGGGCGACGATGCGCGCCACCTGATCGATCACCGCCGCGGGCGCCACCGAGCGCGAGTGCCCGCGCCCGAACGGGATGACGCAGAAGGTGCAGCGATGGTCGCAGCCGTTCTGCACGGGGACGAAGGCGCGGGTGTGCCCGGCCACGCCCGCGATCCGCGTCGGCGTGGCGTGGCGGGCGGCGAACACGTCGCCCACGGCATCGCGCGGACGGTCGGGGTCCGGCCCCCATGCGGCGGGGGAGAGCTTGTCGCCGTTGCCGACGAGGCGGGCGACCTCGGGCATCGCGGCGTAGGCCGCGGTCTCGATCTGCGCGCCGCAGCCGGTGACGAAGATCTCGGCGCCCGGCCGCTCGCGGTGCAGGCGGCGGATCGCCTTGCGCGCCTGCCGCCCGGCTTCCGTCGTGACGGCGCAGGTGTTGACCACGACGAGGTCGCGGTCGCGCGATGCCGCCTCGGCATGGCCGCGCATCACCTCGGCCTCGACGGTGTTCAGCCGGCAGCCGAAGGTCAGCGTCTCGACCGCCATCAGGCGGCGTCCTGCGCGAACAATTCGGGGGCGAAGCGGCCTTCGGCGACGAGGCAGACCGGGCCGGTCATCAGCACGTGGTCGTCGGCGCGCCACTCCACGAACAGCTCGCCGCCGGGCAGGCTCACGGTGGCCTGCCGGCCGATCATCCGCAGGCGCGAGGCGGCGACCACGGCGGCGCAGGCGGCCGTCCCGCAGGCGAGCGTCAGCCCGGCGCCGCGCTCCCAGACCCGGAGCTTGATCGCTTCCCGCCCCCGGACCTGCGCGATCGAGATGTTGGCGCGCTCGGGGAAGATCGGGTGGTTCTCCAGCATCGGGCCGATCTGCCCGAGGTCGAACGTGTCCGGGTCGCGGTCGGTGAAGAACACCGCGTGCGGGTTGCCCATGTTCACCGCGCCCGGCGAATGCAGGATCGGGTCGTCGATCGGCCCGATCTGCAGCTCGATCCGCCGCGTGTCGGGAAAGGGGTCGCGCAGCGGGATCTCGTTCCAGGCGAGCCGGGGGCGGCCCATGTCGACGGTGAAGGAGCGCTCGGCGACGCGCTTCACCTCCACGCGGCCGGCATCGGTCTCCAGGACCAGCCGCCCGGTCTCGACGGGGCGCGCCATGGCCGGGTCGTCGAGCATCGCGTAGGCGACGCAGCGGGTGCCGTTGCCGCAGGCGCCCGATTCCGAGCCGTCGGTGTTGTAAATCCGCATGAACGCGTCGGTGCCGCGGCTTCGCGGATCGTGCAGCACCATCAGCTGGTCGAAGCTCGAGGACGGGTCGGCCGCGATGGCGCGCGCCTCGGCGGCGGCGACGCGGACGCCGCTGCCGCGCAGGTCCAGCACCACGATCGCGTTGCCGGCGCCGTGCATCTTCAGGAAGCGTCTGTGGGCGAGTGCGCTCATGCGGCCATGGTGGTTCGAGCTGCGTCGTCGCGGGATGCGGGGTCGGGGCTCCGAACGGCCCGTCGTCGAGGCCCCGTATATGGCAAGGCCGGCGTCCGACGCGAGGGGCGGCTCCGCGCGCGCCGGAGCGTGGCAGATCCGCCGCGCCCGCACGCCGCGCTTCGGAACCTGCATCGACGGCCTCGCGAAGACCGGTGTTCGTCACTACGTTCGGGCGTGACGGGACCGTGCCGATTCGGTCCGCGGCGGCCTTCGGTCGTCGCCTCGATGCCTTTGCCGGAGCGCTGCCTTGACCCGCCCTCGCCTCACGCTCGCCGCCGGCCTTCTCGGCGCCGCCGTCCTTCCCGTCCTGGCCTTGCCGGTCCTGGCCGAGCAGCCCCCGCCGCCGGCCTCGACGGCGCCCTCGCCCGCGGTGACGGACCCGCTCCCGACCACGACCGCGCCGAACCCGCCCGCCGATCCGAACAAGTCGTCCGCGCCCGCGCCCGAGAAGGCGATCACGTCGCCGACCCTGCCGTCGGCGCCCGCTCCCGCGCCGGCGCCGCCCCCGGCACCGCCTCAGGCGCAGGCACCGTCCCCGGCTCAGGCCTCCGGGCGGAAGACCCTGGTGGAGACCCCGGCCAACGCCGACGACGTCGACGCGGTGACGCTGCCGGCCAAGCCCGCCGCGATCCTGTCCGGCAAGGCGAAGTGGGAGGAGGCTGTGCCGAGCCTGAAGGAGGCCTTCGCCAAGATCGAGGCGGACCTCGCCAAGGCCGGCATCGCCGCGACCGGGCGCCCGCTCGCGGTCTTCACCCGCACCGACGACGACGGCTTCGTCTACGAGGCGATGATCCCGGTGGCCTCCGCCCCCGAGCCCGCGCCGAGCGCCGCCGACGGCCTGCACTTCGGCACGACGCCCTCCGGCAAGGCCCTGCGCTTCCCGCACAAGGGCTCCTACGACGACATCGACGGCACCTACGAGACCCTGACGACCTACCTCGACGCCAAGGACATCGTCGTCCAGGACCGCTTCATCGAGGAGTACGTCACCGACCTCAACGACAAGGCCGACGACAAGCTCGACGTGAACATCTACGCGCTGACGCGGTAACGTCGACGCGCCGACGCGGTGGACCTGCGACGTCGCGCGGGTGGAACCGGCGGGAATCCTCGCGGATTCCGCCCTCATGCCCAGCGCGAACCGCCACGACCTCTTCGCCGCCGAACGTCCGCCGCGCCCCACCGCCGCGGTCCCGGAGGACGCGCCCGCCGACCTCGCGGCGAAGGCGCTCGAGATTCACCGCAGGCTGTGCCCGGTCTACGGCTGCCCGATCCCGTATTTCCACAGCCTCGACCCGCTCTCGGAGCTGGTGTCGTCGCTGCTCTCGCACCGCACCCGCAACGCCGATTCGGGCCGCGCGTTCAAGGCGCTGCGCGCCCGCTATCCCGACTGGGCGGACATGCTCGCCGCGCCGGTGGAGGCGATCGAGGACACCATCCGCGGCGTGACCTGGCCGGAGCTGAAGGCGCCGCGCATCCAGGCCGTGCTCCGGGCGGTCGAGGCGCGCCACGGCAGCCTGTCCCTCGCCTTCCTGGCCGACATGCCGGTCGAGGCGGCGCGCACCTGGCTCGAGGCGATCCCCGGGGTCGGGCCGAAGACCAGCGCGGCGGTGCTGTCGTTCTCGGTGCTGCGCATGGCGGCGCTGCCGGTGGACAGCCACCACCACCGCGTCGCCCAGCGCCTCGGGCTGATCGGCGCGAAGGTGGATGTCGGCCCCTCGCATCCGATCCTGCGGGCGCAGCTTCCGGCCGACTGGTCGGCGCAGGACCTCTACGACAACCACGAGATCCTGATGCTGCACGGCCAGCAGGTCTGCCACCACCGCAAGCCCGCCTGCGGCCGCTGCGTGCTGCTCGACCTCTGCCCGAGCGCGCAAGGCGCCTATCGCGAGCCCTAGCAGCCCTCGCCTTGACCGGTTCGTCCCCCGGGTGCCAGAAACCCGGCCTTCCAGGGACGCGAGATCGCCTCGGCCCGGCATTCGAGGGACCGCGCCGATGGCCGCGTTCAAGGAACTGGTGTTCTCGGGCGTGCAGCCGACGGGCAACCTGCATCTCGGCAACTACCTCGGCGCGATCAAGCGCTTCGTCGAGATGCAGGCGCGCGAGGCGCAGTGTCTGTACTGCGTCGTCGACCTGCACGCGATCACCCTGTGGCAGGACCCGGAGGCGCTCAAAGGCCAGATCCGCGAGGTCACGGCCGCCTTCCTGGCCGCCGGCATCGATCCGAAGCGCTCGATCGTATTCAACCAGAGCCAGGTGCCGCAGCACGCCGAGCTCGCCTGGGTGTTCAACTGCGTCGCGCGGCTCGGCTGGCTCAACCGGATGACCCAGTTCAAGGACAAGGCCGGCAAGGACCGCGAGGCGGCCTCGATCGGCCTGTACGACTATCCCGTGCTGATGGCGGCCGACATCCTGGCCTACCGCGCGACGCACGTGCCGGTGGGCGAGGACCAGAAGCAGCACCTCGAATTGACCCGCGACATCGCGCAGAAGTTCAACACCGACTTCGCCGGCTCGATCGCCGCGCACGGGCACGATGCGGGCGCCGGGTTCTTCCCGATCACCGAGCCGCTGATCGGGGGACCTGCCGCCCGCGTGATGAGCCTGCGCGACGGCACCAAGAAGATGTCGAAGTCCGATGCCTCGGACAATTCGCGCATCAACCTCACCGACGATGCCGACGCGATCGCCAGCAAGGTGCGCCGGGCCAAGACCGACCCGGACGCCCTCCCCTCGGAGGTCGCGGGCCTCGCCGGCCGGCCGGAGGCCGACAACCTCGTCGGCATCTTCGCCGGGCTCAAGGGCACGACGCGCGACGCGGTGCTGGCCGATCACGGCGGCGCGCAGTTCTCCGCCTTCAAGAGCGCGCTGGTCGAGCTCGCCGTCGAGACGCTGGCGCCGATCGCCACCGAAATGAAGCGCCTGACCGCCGACACCGCCCACATCGACGCGGTGCTGGCCGACGGCGCCGAGCGCGCCGAGGCGATCGCCGCGCCGACCCTCGACGCGGTCAAGGACATCGTCGGCTTCGTCCGCCGCACCCGGCTGCGGAGCGTGTGATGGCGATCCGGGCGCTGGTCTTCGACGTCTTCGGCACGCTCGTCGATTGGCGCTCGGGCGTGGCGCGGGAGGCGGAGCGGCTGCTCGCGCCCTACGCGGCGGCGCTCGACGGCGGCGCCTTCGCCGATGCGTGGCGGGCGCGCTACGGGCCGTCGATGGAGACGGTGCGGTCGGGCGCCCGCGCCTACGTCGACCTCGACGCGCTGCAGGGCGAGTCGCTGCCGGAGGTGCTCGCCGCCTTCGGCATCGCCGGGGTTCCCGAGGCCGTCCGGGCCGAGCTCGTCCAGGCCTGGCACCGGCTCGACGCCTGGCCGGAGGTGCCGGAGGCGCTGGCCCGCCTGCGGATCGGCCACCTGCTCGCGCCGGTCTCGAACGGGCCTGTCCGGCTGATGGTCGACCTGGCGCGGCGCAACGGGCTGGGGTTCGATGCGATCCTCGGCGCAGGCTATTCCCGCGACTACAAGCCGAAGCCGACCCTTTATCGCGACGCCGTCGCGGCTTTCGGCTTCGCGGCCTCCGAGACCCTGATGGTCGCGGCGCATTCGAGCGATCTCGCGGCGGCCGCGCAGCACGGGCTGGCGACCGCCCACGTCGCCCGTCCGCGCGAGCACGGGCCGGCCGGCGGCGAGACGGCGCCGAGCGTGCCGGTGACCTTCGCGGCCGCCGACCTCGCCGACCTCGCGCGCCGGCTCGGCGCCTGAGGCCTAAGCCTCGCCGCGGGCGACCAGCGCCTGGTATTCCGGAACCTCCAGGCGGCCTTCCTTGGCGACGCGGGCCTTGTCCGCGTCGGAGATCACGTCGCCGGCGAGGTCGAGGCGCTTCCACGCGGCCAGCGGCGTCTCCCTGCCGGGGGTCGGGACGTACTTGTTCTGCGCGACCTTCTCGTACTTGTGGATGTAGCGCGGGCAGTTGACCCAGATCTTCAACACGTCGACGCGCACGAGGTACTTGGCCTCGGTGTAGCGCGCCATCAGCGGGTCGTCGCGCAGCAGCGTGGCGGTGCCCTGAACGCGGATGCGGTGCGGCGTCTCGAAGTCGATGAAGAGCAGCCCGACCTTGGCCTGCCCCTCGATGTTGCCCATCGAATAGAACATCCCGTTGCCGTCGAAGCCGGGGAACACCAGGGTGTGGTCGTCCAGCACCTTCACGAAGCCGGGGCTGCCGCCCTTGTACGAGACGGTCGGCATGCCGTCGGGATCGACGGTCGACAGGAAGAACATGTCGCGCGAGCCGATGAAGGCCGCCTCGTCGTCCTGGATCGTCTCGTGCACCCATTGGGTGTCGAGGCGGTCGGCGAGCTTGGTGGTCTTGAATTCCTGCTGGAGCGCACGGTGCGCGTCCGAATAGAGCGAGGCCATGGTTTCCTCCTGAGCCGGCCGAGCCTCCGCGATCCTTGCGTCGCCGAGTTGTCCCGGAATTTCGCGGCGGCACTGTCCCCTCAAACGTCCGCGCGGGCAATTGCCGCGTTTGGCCGGCGCATGAAAAAGGCCGGCCCCGCTTCCACGGGGCCGGCCTTCCTCGTCGACGGTCGTCGGGAACGGCGCGACCGAAGGTCCGAAAAGAATCAGTTCTTGGTCTTGTCGACCAGCGCCTTCTCGGAGATCCACGGCATCATCCCGCGGAGCTTGGCGCCGACCTCCTCGATCGGGTGACGGGCGAGCTTGGCGCGGGTGGCCTTGAACGAGGTCTGGCCGACCTTGTTCTCTAGCATCCAGTTGCGGGTGAAGATGCCCGACTGGATGTCGTCCAGGACGCGCTTCATCTCGGCCTTGGTCTCGGACGTGACGATGCGCGGGCCGGTGACGTACTCGCCGTACTCGGCGGTGTTCGAGATCGAGTAGTTCATGTTGGCGATGCCGCCCTCGTAGATGAGGTCGACGATGAGCTTCACCTCGTGCAGGCACTCGAAATAGGCCATCTCGGGGGCGTAGCCCGCCTCGACCAGGGTCTCGAAGCCGGCCTTGATCAGCTCGACGAGGCCGCCGCACAGCACGGCCTGCTCGCCGAAGAGATCCGTCTCGCACTCTTCCTTGAAGGTGGTCTCGATGATGCCGGCACGTCCTCCGCCGTTGGCCGAGGCGTAGGACAGGCCGAGGTCGTGGGCGTTGCCCGAGGCGTCCTGGGCGATGGCGATCAGGGTCGGCACGCCGCCGCCTTTGAGGTACTCGCCGCGGACCGTGTGGCCGGGGCCCTTCGGGGCGACCATCAGCACGTCGAGGTCGGGACGCGGCTCGATCAGGTTGAAGTGCACGTTGAGGCCGTGGGCGAACAGGAGGGCGGCGCCCTGCTTCATGTTCGGCTCCAGCGACTCCTTGTAGATGTCGCCCTGCAGCTCGTCGGGGGTGAGCATCATCACGACGTCGGCCCACTTGGCGGCCTCGGCGACCGACATCACCTTGAAGCCCTGGCCTTCCGCCTTCTTGGCGGTGGCCGAGCCCTCGCGCAGCGCGATGGCGATGTCCTTCACGCCGGAATCGCGCAGGTTGAGCGCGTGGGCATGGCCCTGGCTGCCGTAGCCGACGATGACGACCTTCTTGCCCTTGATCAGGTTCAGGTCGGCGTCGCGATCGTAGTAAACCCGCATGGTTTTGGTCCTCTCTGGTGAAGGGGTGTGGTTAGCGCTTGGGCTGGCCGTAGAGGGCCAGGAACTGCTCCACCGCCCGGGCGGCGTCGCGTCTGATCTCGGCGGCGTCGAAGACGATCGCATCGCCGAGCAGAAGTCTGATCTGCACGTCGCGGCCGACGAGGCCGAAGAAGGTCCGGAAGGCGGTCTCGCTGTCGTCGAAAGCGAGAAGCCCCGCCGCGCGGCCGGCCTCCAGCACCGGCTTCAGGCGGTCGCCGATCGCGAAGCGCCCGTTGGCGAGCACGATGCTGCCGAGGTTGCTCTTCCGAGACGCGGCGTCGCCGATGGCGATGCGGTTCAGGGCGATCGAGGCCCGGCTCGAGATCACGCCGAGCCAGGTCGTCGCGAAATCGCGAAGACTCTCGCTCAGGGCGGCGACGTCGAGCGCGCGAGCCTCGTACTGCCCGGTACGCACGCGCGAGGCCTGCCATTGCACCGTCGCGGTCAGCAGGCCGTCGCGGTCCCGGAACCACTTGTACAGCGTCTCCTTCGAGCAGCTCGCCCGGCGCGCGACCGCATCCATGGTGAGCTGGTCGCCCTCCTCCACCATCAGGTCCAGGACCGCATCGAGCACGGCCTGCTGGCGGACCGAGGGGGTCGCGTCGTGGATCGCCGAGCCTGCTGCCATCGGGTGCCGAGCCGTACCGTACCGTACGGTTCGCCTGATAGGGTGTTTCGTCGCCGGCCGCAAGGCGTCCAGTCGCAGGCGCGCGTCAGGCGGGAAGCGGCAGGCCCTCGCGGGCGAAGACCGCCTGCACGGCCGGCCGCTCGGCCATCGCGCGGGCATGGGCGGTCCAGGACGGGAACCGCGCCGGCATGTCGAACCGCAGCGTCGGGCCGCGGGCCCAGACCCAGAAGACCATCAGGTAGGCGTCGACCACGCTGTAGCGATCCTGCACAGCCCAGCCGCCGTTCGAGAGCCGGACCTCGGTCATCGTGCAGAGGTCGCCGAACGTGTCGGCCGCCTTGGCGCGGATGCCGGGCAGCGCCGCCTCGTCGTCGCTGTAGCGCTCCGGCCGGCGGATATGGGCGTAGGCCGGGTGATGGTTGATCGAGAGCCAGCACAGCCACTCGTCGGCGACGGCCTGCGCCCGCGGATCCTCGGGCCAGAGCTTCGCCTCCGGGTGTGCGCGGGCGACGTGGCGCAGGATGGCCGAATTCTCGGTGAGGACCCAGTCGCCCGCGACCAGGGCCGGCACCCGGCCGCGCTCGTTGATCGCGAGGTATTCCGGCGCGCGCTGGTCGCCGGCGGCGAGGTCGAGGCGCACGGTGTCGTAGGGCGCGCCCGCCTCCTCCAGCGCGATGTGCGCGGCGAGCGAGCAGGCGCCGGGGGCGTAGTAGAGGGTGGTCATGGGCGCGCGCTTGTCTCCGCCGCATCGCTGATGTGCACGCCGATGAGAGCGGCCAGCTTCGAGCGGACTTCCTGCAGGATGGGGGCGGGAACGGCTCCGAGGGACCGGAGCGTTCGGGCCTTTCGATCGATCGAGCGAGCCTGATCGACGAGGATCGCCCCCGCCGCGCCGACGCCGTCGGGCAGGAGAACTTTCGTCGGCCAGGGATCGAGGTTCCGTGTGATCGGGCAGATGATGATCCGCCGGGTCAGCGTGTTCATCTCGAGGGTCGAAACGATCAGGGCCGGACGTCGCCCGCGCTGCTCGGTCCCAAGGACAGGATCGAGGTCGACGAGGATCAAGTCGCCGGGGCGGAGGATGCGTTCAGCGGGGATCGTCGTCATCGATGATCTCGGAGCCGACATCCGGCCCCCAATCGACGGTCGGAGGCTCGAAGTCGGGTCCGAGCCGCCGCATCTCCGCGGCCATCTCGGCCATCGTGTAGATCGGGAAACCGTTCACGAAGCGCCGCGCGGGCTCGGAAGCGGATGCGACCCGGACAGGATGGATCTCGACATCCTGGCCGACCACCAACCCGAGTTCGCGCACGTCGTCTTCCGACACCGCGAGGACGAGGTCGTCCCCTTTTCGTTCGAGCCGTGCCCGCATCCCCAGCCCTCCGGCATCGCGACGGCACCTTAGCACCGTCGGCGGAAATCCGTCACATCGGGTCGGCGCCGCGGCCCATCGCGGCGATGCCGGTGCGGGAGATTTCGACGAGGCCGAGCACGGTCATCAGGCGGATGAAGCGGTCGATCTCCTCGGTCGCGCCGGTCAGCTCGAACACGAAGGAGGTCAGCGTCGCGTCGAGCGTCTTGGCGCCGAAGGCGGCGGCGAGCCGGAGCGCCTCGCCGCGATGCTCGCCCTGCCCCGCCACCTTCACCAGGCAGAGCTCGCGCTCAAGCGCGCTGCCCTGGAGGGTCAGGTCGACGACCCGGTGCACCGGCACGAGGCGGTCGAGCTGCGCCTTGATCTGATCGATCACCGCGTTGGTGCCGGCGGTGACGATGGTGATGCGCGAGAGGTGGCGCGCCTCCTCCGTCTCCGACACCGTCAGGCTCTCGATGTTGTAGCCGCGCCCCGAGAACATCCCGGAGATGCGCGCGAGCACGCCCGGCTCGTTGTCGACGATCACGGCGAGGGTGTGCCGGTTGACGGCCTCGATCCGGCCGGCATCGGGGTAGTGGGTGTTCATGGCGTTCATCGCGGGGCGCGTCCTCGTCGTTCAGTTCGTTCGATCCGCGGTCTCGCACCCCTGGCGCGAGGCAAGCGCGGCTGCGCGTCGCCGCCGAGGCGGCGGACCGCAGCCCGACCCCGGGGTCGGGCTGCCACCAAGAGGCTACACCAGCATCTTGCCTTCCTCGGAGATCACGTCGCCGATCTCCATGCCGGTCTCGCCGAGATAGTCGGAGAGCAGCATCTCGTTGTGCGCCTTGCCCGACGGGATCATCGGGAAGCAGTTCTCCTTCTTGTCGACGATGCAGTCGAACACGACCGGCCCGTCGTAGTCGAGCATCGCGGCGATCGACGCGTCGAGGTCGCCCGGCTTGTCGCAGCGGATGCCCTTGGCGCCGTAGGCCTCCGCTAGCTTGACGAAGTCCGGCAGGCTCTCCGAGTAGCTCTGCGAGTAGCGCGAGCCGTGCAGCAGCTCCTGCCACTGGCGCACCATGCCCATGTACTCGTTGTTCAGGATGAAGATCTTGACCGGCAGGCGGTACTGCACCGCGGTCGAGAGCTCCTGCATGTTCATCAGGATCGAGGCTTCGCCCGCGATGTCGATGACCAGGCCCTTGGGATGGGCCAGCTGCGTGCCGATGGCCGCGGGCAGGCCGTAGCCCATGGTGCCGAGGCCGCCCGACGTCATCCAGCGGTTCGGCTCCTCGAACTTGAAGTACTGCGCCGCCCACATCTGGTGCTGGCCGACCTCGGTGGTGATGTAGGTCTCGCGGTCCTTGCACGCCTCGTAGAGGCGCTGCACCGCGTGCTGCGGCTTGATGATCGTGCCCGAGGGCCAGTAGGCGAGGCACTCGCGCGCCCGCCAGGTGCGGATCTTGGCGAACCACCCGTCGAGGTTGGACTTCTCGGGCTGCGACGGCAGGGCGCGCCATGCCTCCAGCATGTCGGCGAGCACGGATCCGCAATCGCCGACGATGCCGACGTCGACCTTGACCACCTTGTTAATCGAGGAGGCGTCGACGTCGATGTGGATCTTCTTCGAGAACGGCGAGAACGCGTCGAGCCGGCCGGTGATGCGGTCGTCGAACCGCGCGCCGACGCAAATCATCACGTCGCACTCGTGCATCGCGAGGTTGGCCTCGTAGGTGCCGTGCATCCCCAGCATCCCGAGGAACCTGTCGTCGGAGGCCGGGAAGGCGCCCAGGCCCATCAGGGTCGAGGTGACCGGATAGCCCGTCTCGGCGACGAGCTCGCGCAGCAGGCGCGAGGCCTCGGGGCCGGAATTGATCACGCCGCCGCCGGTGTAGAAGACCGGGCGGCGCGCCTGCGCCATCAGCTCGACGGCGGCGCGGATCTTGTCCGCATCGCCCTTCACCGCCGGCTTGTAGGTCTTGTGCCCGTCGACCGAGGGACGCTCGTAGAGCCCGCTCGCGAACTGGATGTCCTTCGGCAGGTCGACGACGACGGGGCCGGGGCGGCCGTGAGAGGCGACGTAGAAGGCCTCGTGCAGGATGCGCGGCAGGTCGTCGATCGATTTGACCAGGTAGTTGTGCTTGGTGCAGTGGCGCGTGATGCCGACCGTGTCGCATTCCTGGAACGCGTCGGTGCCGATCAGGTGCGTCGGGACCTGGCCCGTGATGCAGACGAGCGGGATCGAGTCGAGCAGCGCGTCGGTCAACCCGGTGACGATGTTGGTGGCGCCGGGACCCGAGGTGACGAGCACGCAGCCGACCTTGCCCGACGAGCGGGCATAGCCCTCGGCGGCGTGCACGGCGCCCTGCTCGTGGCGGACCAGTACGTGCTTGACCGCGTCCTGGTGAAAGAGCGCATCGTAGATCGGCAGCACCGCGCCGCCGGGATACCCGAACAGCGTGTCGACACCCTGATCCTGGAACGCCCGGATGACCATCTCGGCCCCGGTCATGACCTCGCCGCCCATCGTCTTCCTCCTGCTCGCCTTGCTGGTCTTCGTCGTCTCGATGTCGTCGATCGGCGCGGGCAACAAAAAAGGGCCCCGCGAGGGACCCTGCATGCGCCACCGCCCGGATCGCGGCCCTGAGATCAGGGCCGCCCCGTCGGTGGCGCTTCCGCTACGATAAGGATCGTCGTCATCGGGATCGATCTCTCGCCCAACGCGGGCCGCCCGCATGGCGCTCCGCGTGAAAAGTGACGGGTGTCTTAACGAAGGCCTCGGCGATGGTCAACGGCATTCCGGCGGAGAGCCGGGCCGCCGCGAAGGATCCGGCCTCCGCGAAGCATTTGCCGCAGCCCGGCCCGACGGCGCGCGGCGCGATTGCCCCGCATCGGCGCCCGGCCTATCACCGATCCTCGTCCCCCTCCCAACGAGCGCGAGAGCACGGAACGCCGGTGGCCCAGCCCGAGACGGCCTCGCTCAGCTACCTGCTCCTCGACGTCGCGGGCACCCCGTGCGCGCTGCCGCGATCCGCGGCCGGCGAGGTGCTGCCGCTGCCGGACCTGTTCCGGCCGCCGGCCTGCGGCGGCTGGCTCGCGGGGTTCCTCAACCTCGGCGGAGAGCCGGTTCCGGTGGTCGACCTCGCGCGCCTTCTCGGCCTGCGCGAGGGCGCGCACGACCCGGGCCCCTACGCCCACCTGATCCTGACGCCGGACGCCGCCGCGGCCTGGCTCGTCGACCGGGTGACCGACCTCGTCGCCGTCGAGGCCGCCGCGATCCGGCCCGTCGCCGCGGGCGCGAGCCTCAACGGCTGCGTCTCCGCCGAGATCGCCCGGGGCGACCGGCTGATCCACGCCCTCGACCCGGCGCGCCTGCTCAGCGCCGAGGAGCGCGCCCGGGTCGGCCACCTGACGCGGGCGGCGAAGGCGCGCCTCGCCGCGCTGCCGGCCGCCTGAGCGGAAGGCGCGGGACCCCATGCGTCGGCCGCCCGGTCCGAGCCCCCACGACGATCCGGGCTACGCGGCCCTCAAGGCGCGGATCATCGCGCGCACCGGCCATCACTACTACGCCGACAAGGACGACCTGCTGTTCGACCGCCTGCGGCGGCGGTTCAAGGCCTGCAACGTCGCCGATGCCGCGGCCTACGACGCGCGCCTGAACGCGGGCGCCGGCGAATGGGCCGCGCTCGAGGCCGAGATCACCATCGGCGAGACCTTCTTCTTCCGCTACGCCGAGCAGTTCACCGCGTTGCGCGAGACCATCCTACCCGGCCTGATCGCCGGGCGCGCGGCCGAGCGCAGCCTCCGGGTCTGGAGCGCCGGCTGCTCGACGGGGGCCGAGCCCTACTCGGTGGCGATCCTGCTGCACCAGCTGCTCGGCCCGGCCCTGGCGGACTGGCGCGTCGCGATCGTCGGCACCGACATCAGCGTCGCCGCCCTCGCCACCGCCCGGGCGGCCGAGTACGGCCGCTGGGCGCTGCGGACGCTGCCGGTCGAGGAGCGCTTGCGCCACTTCCATCGCATCCCGGCGAGCCCCGGGGCGGCCCGCGAGGGCGGCTACGCCCTGCGGCCGGAGTTTCGCCGCATGGTGCGCTTCGAGCGCCAGAACCTGATGAGCCTCGTCGACGGGACGGCGGCCGAGGGCTTCGACGGGTTCGATCTCATTCTCTGCCGCAACGTGCTGATCTACTTCAGCGCCGAGACCGTCGCCGCGATCGTGCGGGCGCTGGGCCGGCGCCTGCGGCCCGGCGGCTGGCTGCTGATCGGCCATGCGGAGCCCCATCCGGCCTTCGCAGGCTGGCTCGATGCGGTGAACCTCCCCGGCACGGTCGCCTATCGCCGTCCGCTCGAATCGGCGTCCCTGCCCGCGCCTCCCGATCCTGCCGAGCCGGCCGGGCTCGAGCGTCCGCCCGCCGCCACTCCCATCGAACCCGGTCCGGCTCACGAGGCGCTGCTCGCGGTGCCTGCCGGAGACGCCGTCGCCGAAGCGATCCGTCCGGTGCCGGCGGCGAGCGGTCCGGCCGTCGTCGACGAGACGGCGGAGGACGTGGCGCGCACGATCCGCATGCTGGCCGATTCCGGCGACACCGGCGCGGCGTGGCGCCTCCTGCGGAACGCGCTCGCCGCGCGGCCGACCGATGCGTCCCTTCGGCTCTACGAGGGCCTGCTCGCGCTCGGGTTCGGCCGCGAGGCCGAAGCCGAGCGGGCCTTCCGCGGCGCGCTCTATCTCGATCGCGGCTACGTGATGGCCCATTACCATCTCGGCCTGTTGCTCGGAGCCCTCGGACGGACCGCCGACGCCCGCCGGGCGCTGGACAATGCGGTCGCCTTGAGCCAAGCGCTGCCGCCGGATGCGGCGTTGCCCGAGGGCGACGGGGCGCGTGCCGGGGAGATCGCCCTGAGCGCGGCGGCGATCCGCGACGGCATCGGAACGGGGGCGGCGTGAACGCGGCGGATCGCCAGATGGAACGGGGCGACGGCCGGCACGGGCGCGAGGCGGCGCTGCGCGCGGACCGCACGGCCGCCCTCGCCCGGCGCGGGGCGACGGCGCGCGAGGCCGCGCCGGTCGAGGCCCATCTCGTCTGCGCCTGCGGCCCGGAGCGCTTCGGCCTGCCCCTCGCCGACGTCGCGCGGGTGGTGCCCATGCGATCATGCACGCCCGTGCCGGGCGCGCCGCCCGCGATCCTCGGCCTCGTCGCCCTGTCCGGACGGATCGTCAGCGTCGTCGGCCTCGCCCGCGCGCTCGGCCGCCCGGGCGCGGACCGCGTCGAAGGCGGCCACCTCGTCGTCCTTCGCACGGCCGCGACGCCGACCGCGCTTGCCGTCGACCGCGTGCTGGGGCTCGCCCACCTCGCCGAGGCCGCCGCGGCGGAGGGCGGATTCGGCGGCGAAGCGGTTTCGCGCTATGCCGCGGCCGATCCCGGCCCGTCCGGTCTCGGCGACTTCGTCGTCATCGACCTGCCGCAGCTGCTGCGGCGCACCCTGCCTTGAGGCGCGAGACGCGCGCGATCCACGACGCCGCCCGACCCGGAGCATCAGCCGCCTTGTCGATCTCGATCGGAAAACGGATCCTCCTCGGCTTCACGGCCGTGACGGTGGTGCTGATCGCCCTCGGCCTCTACGCGATCGGCCAGATCGGCTCGGTCCGCGACGCCACCGACACCATCGTCGCCCGCGACCTCGCGGTGCTGCGCCAGCTCGACATCCTCGGCAACCAGACGCGCGACCTCGGCATCCTGCGCCGCAACGCGGTGATCGCCACGCTGATGAAGGCGCAAGGGCAGCCCATGCGCGACGAGGACGTCCTCACCACCTGGCGTCGCACGGCCGCATCGACCGACGCGCTCTTCGACGACCTGATCCGCGAGGCCGACGCCTACCGCGCCCGCGCCCTCTCGGTGGATCGGACGACGGCCTGGGACCGCCTGCACGGCGTCCTGAGGCAGGCCGTCGCGATCTATCGTCCGTACCGGGATGCGAGCGAGGCGCAGCTCGTGGCCGCGGTCGGCGGCGACGTCACCGGCGTCGAGGCCCGCAACGCCGAGATCGGCCGCGCCTACGAGGCCACCATCGCCGCCGTCGAGCGCACCCGCGTCGCCCTCGACGAGAGCATCGCCGTGGGCCAGCGCGGGATCGGCGCGATCCACGAGCGCTCGCGGCTCTCGATCCTGCTGACGCTGCTCGCCAGCGTCCTCCTGGCGATCCTCGTCACGATCCTGATCAGCCGTGCGGTGGTGCGGCCGCTGGAGAGCGTGATGGCGTTCGCCGAGACGGTCGGCGGCGGCGACCTGTCCCAGACGCTGCAGGTTCGCGGCGGCGACGAGATCGGCCGGCTGTCCCGTGCGCTGAACGGGATGGTCTCGGGGCTTGCGGACTTGGCCCGGACGAACCGTGCGGCGACGTCGGACCTGAACGCGGCGGCGGCCGAGATCCGCGCCTCGGCGCAGGAGCAGGCGGCCTCGGTGGAGGAGCAGTTCGCGGCGGTGCAGGAGACGGCGGCGACGGTGGACGAGATCACCCATTCGGGCGCGCAG